>JBCBKF010000027.1:0-14472 GCA_038522255.1 Pseudomonadota bacterium | reverse complement strand
GATCTCGCCAGCAAGCTGGTGAGATCGGGCAGCGCGTGGGAGAGCCACCATACGACGGCGTTGGACAGCAGCAGGCCGCCAAAGGCGAGCGCAAGGCCATCAATGGGCTTGGCCCCTTCCAGCGGGAAGAAATAGAGGCCCACCGCGATTACCGCGATGGTCAACAGACTGATGATTTCGATCGACATGCGCCCACGCGCAAAAGCGATGAACATGGCGATGGTTACCGCCATCGCGGCAAGCGCGTGGTAGGATGGCAAGGTAAGCATCGGGTCTCTCGTCCAGCGCCTACATCTGCGAGGGCCGTGCGAATGGCAAGGGCCTTTGTGCAGATTACGAACGGCCTTACCGCGGACCATCGGCCAAAACCTCTAAAGGTATGGAAGAAGATGGTGCCCCGAAAGAGAGCCATCGCGAACTCGAAGAGTTCGCAAGGGCGCCTGACAACAATGGGCGCCAGCCCGCAGGCGCCCCGCACCCCGGACTTGATCCGGGGGGTGAGTATAGCGCCGAGGATCAGAAAGAATGGTGCCCCTGGCCGGACTCGAACCGGCACTCCCGTAGGAAAGCGATTTTGAATCGCTCGCGTCTACCAATTCCACCACAGGGGCTGTGCGCATGACGCATCGAACGCGCGCTGTTAGCGCTGCAGCGCCGCTGCTTCAAGCGCTCGCGTGCATATTCGGGGGCGAAATCGCGCTTGTTTGTCGAATTGTGCGCGTTTGTTACCCATTGCGACGTCCCTGCCTCTTGAGCACATCGCCCAGCAGTGCCATGTGCTGTTATGATGGGGTCGAAGAAAGGGTCGCGAAATGAGAGGGTTCTGGGGCTGGATCAAAGGGCATCCGCTTCTTTCAGGTCTGATTTTTCTCGTCGCTACTGCGCTCGCGGGCTGGTTTTTCTTTAGCGGCGGGCGCGATTACGAATATGTCACACAGAAAGTCTCTCGCGGCGAAGTCACGAGGATTGTTTCGGCAAGCGGATCTTTGCGCGCGCTCAACACGATCAATGTCGGTTCGGAAATTTCCGGCCAGGTCACGGCAGTCTATGTCGATTTCAACTCACCAGTGACCAAGGGCCAGTTGCTTGCCGAAATCGACGCAACCAGGCCGCGCGCGCAAGTGACTCAGGCACGCGCGCAGGTAGACCTTGCCCGCGCCACCCTCGCTCAGGCCGAGGCATCCATCGCTCGCGCGCTGACCGATGTCGAAGTGCAGTCGCGCGAGTACGAACGGCGCCTCGAGCTGCAGAAAAAGGGGTTTGTCTCGAGCGCAGGCGTCGATCAGGCGCAAAACGCGCTGGTTTCGGCCAAAGCAACGCTCAGCACCTCGCGGGCGCAGGCGGAGAGCGCCAAGGCGCAAATCGCCCAAAGCACCGCCAGCCTGCAATCGGCGCAACTCGACCTTTCGCGCACCCGCATAATCGCACCCGCCAGCGGAGTCGTCATCGACAAGCTCGTGGAGCCGGGCACCACAGTTGCGGCAAACTTCCAGACCCCCAACCTCTTTACGATCGCTGCCGATACCAGCCGCATGCAGGTCGAAGCGTCGGTCGATGAGGCGGATATCGGCCAGGTGCAAGAGGGCCAGGACGTGCGCTTCACCGTCGACAGCTACCCCGCAGACATCTTCGAAGCGCGCGTTCAGCAAATCCGCCAGGCAGCGACACAAAATGCGGCGTCAGTGAGCTATCTGGTGATCCTTGATGTCGACAATTCCGAAGGCAAACTGCTCACCGGAATGACCGCGAATGTCGACATCATCACTGGGCGCAAGGCCGGTGCGCTGCGCGTGCCGATCGCTGCAACCCGCTTTGTCCCTCGCGAGGGAGACCGCGAAGAAGAGCCTGAAAGCGATGAACGGCGCGATGGTGAGCCCCGGCCTGTCACGGTCTGGCTTCCCGGCGATGAAGCTTACAAACCGGTAAGGAAGACGGTTTCGATCGGGCTAGAGGGCGAGGATTATGTTGAGGTCACCGCTGGGCTGGAAGAGGGCCAGAGCGTCCTGATCCGCTCGCGCGAGATCACTGACGAGGAATTGCGCAACGGGCGCAAGGCGGGTGGGTGATGCGTCCGCTTGTCGAAACCCGCGATCTTGTCAAAACCTATGAACTGGGCGGTGAGACAATCCATGCGGTGAACGGTGTATCGCTCACCATCAACGAAGGCGAATATGTTGCGATCATGGGCGCATCGGGCTCGGGCAAGTCGACTTTCATGAACATGATCGGCTGCCTTGATGTGCCAAGCCAGGGCACAGTCCTCATCAACGGCACGCCCACCGAAAATATGTCGAGCGATGACCTTGCCGCCTTGCGCAACGGGAATATCGGCTTTGTCTTCCAGCAGTTCAATCTGCTCGCGCGCACGAGCTCGATCGACAATGTCGCGGTGCCGCTGATCTATGCAGGCTTGGATGTCGCGGCCCGGCGAGAACGCGCGACAGCCAAGCTCATCGCTATGGGCCTTGGCGAACGACTGCTCAATACGCCGGCCAAGCTTTCCGGCGGCCAGCAGCAGCGCGTTGCCATCGCCCGCGCTCTGGTGACAGAGCCGCTCATCCTGCTTGCTGACGAACCCACCGGCGCGCTGGACACGCGCACCAGCGAAGACATCATGGCGATCTTCGAACAGCTCAACGCCGATGGCATTACCGTCATCGTCGTCACCCACGAGGATGAAATCGCCCGGCACGCCCAGCGGCGGATCGTCTTTCGCGATGGCAAGGTTATCGAGGATCACCCGGTTGAAAACCGCATCATCGCCGCGCCCAAACTTGAGGAGAGTGCGTGATGGCCACCGCCTCGGACCCACAAATGCAGCAAGGCGAAGCCAAGAGCAAGCCGCCCAGACCCAAACGGCGCGGCCTGTTCTCAAGCGCCGGTGTCAGCATTGCCATCGCCTTTACCGCGCTAAGAACCAACCTGATGCGATCGCTTCTCACCATGCTGGGCGTCTTGATCGGCGTGTTCGCCGTGACGCTGGCGGTGGCGGTGGGCAATGGTGCGTCCGAGGCTGTGACAGAGACGATCAATCGTTTTGGTTCCAACATGGCGATCCTGGTCGCCTCTCCCGATACCGGCGATGGGCCACCGCGCAACACCGGTGTCCGTGGGCGCCTGACGGAGCGTGACCTCAAAGCCATCGCCGGCGAAGTGCCCAATATCCGCGCCGTCGCCCCGCTATTGCTCCAGCAGATGGACCTTGTCGTATCAGGCACCAGCGCTTCGAGCGAGGCGGTCGGCTCCACGCCGGACTATGGAATTGTCACCAGCCAACTGGCCGACACCGGGCGATATATCAGTGAGGCCGATGTGCGCTCAGCATCGCGCGTGGTGGTGCTTGGAAGGACGGTGGCTGACAAATTGTTTGGCGAGTTTGATCCGGTAGGCCAGACAATCCGGATTAACAGCGTGCCCTTCAGCGTGATCGGCCTGCTGGAAGCCAAGGGCTCAACTTTGGGCGATGATCAGGACGACACTTTCATCATCCCAATCAGCACGATGCGACAGCGATTTGTGGGTGATCGCCTGGCAGGACCAGACGATCTGCAATTGGCGTTCGTAGCCTTTTACAAGGACGCTTCGCTCGCCAAGGGCAAGGACGATATCACCACTGTGCTTTCAGACCGGTATCGGGTGAAGCCAGGCGAGGTGCGCCCCTTCACAGTGCGCACGACCGAGGAATTTGTTGAGCAGAGCAATATCGTGACCGGCATTCTGCAAGCGGTGCTGGTCTCGATCGCCTCGATCTCACTGCTGGTGGGCGGGATCGGGATCATGAACATCATGCTGGTCAGCGTGACCGAGCGCACGCGCGAGATCGGTCTGCGCATGGCGCTGGGCGCGCGGCGCAGTGATATATTGCTCCAATTCCTGGTCGAGGCCGCGGTTCTGTGCGTTCTGGGAGGCACCGTGGGTCTGATACTCGCCTGGGTAAGCGGTGCCGCACTTGAAGCCTATGCAGATTTCCCTGTGCCGGTGGGACTGGCCACCGCTCTTGGCGCTGTGGTTTTTTCAGGGTTCATCGGCCTCGTATTCGGGGGCTACCCCGCCTATCGCGCGTCCCAATTGTCGCCAATCGAGGCGCTGCGAACCGAATAGCTCCTAGCGCAGGGATCCCGCGAGAATTTTGTGGAGTCTTGAATGCAGCGCGTCATTTGCGGCGAGCACCTGTGCGGAGTGGATCGGATTTGAACGCCCGCGATAATCGGAGACGAAGCCACCTGCCTCGCGCACCAGGAGACACCCGGCGGCAGTGTCCCAATCCGCCAGTTCGCTCTCCCAGAAACCGTCAAAGCGCCCTTGTGCGACATAGGCCAGATCAAGCGAGGCCGCGCCGAACCGCCGAATGCCCGCCACTTGCGGCCCAATCGCACCAAAAATCCTGCCCCATTCGGCAAAATCGCCATGACCCGAATAGGGTATGCCCGTTGCAATCAGGGCCTCGTCCAGTCGCGAGCGCGCCGAGACACGCAGCCGCGCATCCATGAGCCAGGCACCGCGGGTTTTTTCAGCCCAATAGGTTTCATCATTGATCGGGTGGTAGATCACAGCCGCGGTGACATCGCCCCAACCTTTTCCGTCAAGGCGCGGTTCTTGCACCGCGATACTGATCGCAAAGTGCGGAATGCCGTGGAGGAAATTGCTGGTGCCATCGAGCGGATCGACAATCCAGCGCGGCTTGCCCTCATCGCCTTCAATGACGCCCGCCTCTTCCATCACGAAGCCCCAGCCGGGGCGCGCGACGGTGAGTTCGTCATAGATCGTGCGCTCAGCGCGCATATCGGCCTTGGAGACGAAGTCCGCCGGGCCCTTGCGGCTCACCTGCAAGTGCTCAACTTCGCCAAAATCGCGCCGCAATCGCTGCCCCGCTTTGCGCGCGGCGCGCTCCATCACGCGGATCAGGCCGGAAAACATGCTCATATGAGGTTAGCCAGCCTTCCCGACATAGGTCTGCTCATACACGTCCACTACGATCCGCGTTCCGCTTTCGATATGCGGGGGGACCATGATGCGCACGCCATTGTCGAGCACGGCGGGCTTGTAGCTGGAGGAAGCTGTCTGGCCCTTCACAACCGCGTCCGCTTCGACGATTTCGGCTTCGATCTGGGCGGGAAGCTGCACACTGATCGGCTTTTCTTCCCATAGTTCCAGCATCACCTGCATGCCGTCCTGCAAAAAGGCGCGCGCATCGCCCAGCAGATCGCTGGGCAGGTTGATCTGCTCGTAAGTGTTGGTGTCCATGAAGACGAGCATGTCACCATCCTCGTAGAGGAACTGGTATTCCTGCGTGTCGAGGCGCACCTTCTCGACCGTGTCGGCGCTGCGGAAGCGGACATTCGTTTTGCGACCATCCTGCAGGTTCTTCATCTCGACCTGCATGTAGGCTCCCCCCTTGCCCGGCTGGGTGTGCTGGATCTTGGCGACCTTCCAGATGCCCTTTTCGTATTCGATGATGTTGCCGGGACGGATATCGACGCCGCTGATTTTCATGACGGTTCTCTTGGGCTTTCAGTAAATGGACGGCAAGAAATGGATATGCCGGTGCAGGGAAAGTGGCGGGTGCGGACGCTGCACCGCGCGATTCTGCCGATCCCATGGGTTCAGATGAAGCGCGCGCATAGCCGAGGGCGCTCTCAACAGCAAGCGGTGCGAGCGTCCGGCGCGCACGGTTTCCAAAGAAGCCTGCAAAAACGGGTAATTATGGTTAAGTAAGTGGAAATGATCTGAGCTCGATGGTAAGCGCGGAGGCAATCAAGAGGTTCGCTTCGCCATGAAAAACTCGCATGTAGTCATTCTCACCGCTGTGGCCGCGCTCGTGGCGGCTGCTGCGCCGTTGATCGCGCAGGAAGGGCGCCCGCTGCGCACGATGCCGCATGGGAGTTATGAATGCGTCTTGCCCGGTGACGCTGATGGCCTTGTTTATGAGCCTGTGGCCGCTGAAAGCTTTCTGATCATCGCCGGATCCGCCTATCGCGATGCGTCGGGCGAACGGGGGCAGTATCTGCTGCGCGGGCGCGAGCTGATCTTCACCAGCGGATCCAAGAAAGGACAGCGCTTTGAGCGTGTTGGCGCTAACAGTCTGCAACGCTATGAAAGTGCTGGGGAGCTGGGGCGCTTGCGTTGCACGCGTCTGGGCGGCACTGGCTGAGGCCCCGTCGACATAGCTTGCGACTGCTCGCCCGCTACCCAAATCGCCAGACGGGCAATATTGCGCTCGGCGAACACGGCCAATCCATTCGCCGATAGGTCAGCAATGGCTGGGCCGAATAACCCGGTAATGCAGCCCGCTGCGCGCTCGCCTCAATCGGATCGAATGGCCTTGGTAAAAGCCTTCACTGCTTCAACCTCGTCGCCGTTCCACACTCCGCCTGAGACGGCGAGGAAATCCGCGCCCGCATCCACCAGAGGCCTGCAATTTTTGGCCGTGATCCCGCCAATGGCAACCACGGGAACTTCAAACAGCTTCGCCCACCAGGCGATCAAATCGGGCGTGGGGCGCTCGGCCTTGGGCGCTTTTTCCTTGGTGGTCGAGGGGAAAAACGCACCAAATGCGACATAATCGGCCCCCGCCTCCCCCGCTTCCATCGCCAGATGTTTTGATGCGTGGCACGTCACCCCGATCTGCGCCTCGCGGCCCAAGGCCTCGCGCGCTTCTGCTGGATCGCCATCGTCCTGGCCCAAATGCACGCCGTCGGCCCCGATCCGCTTTGCAAGAGGCACGCTATCATTGACGATGAAAGCGCAATCGTGAGCGGCGCAGATGGCCTGCAGCGGCTCGGCGAGCGCGGCGGCCTCGTGCTGATCCGCGCCCTTAAGCCGAAACTGAAAGGCTGTGATTATTCCTTCTCCTGCAGCCAAAGCGCGCTCAAGGCGTTGAGGAAAATCGCCGCTGACATCAAGCGGAGATATCAAATAAAGCTGAGTGCGCGGCGCGTTATCAATCATGCACCGTCTCTTAGCGTGCCGCTACCCGGCAGGCCAAGCCGCAAAGTCGCAGGCCAGACTCTACACGTGCCCAACCGCTCCCGATCAGGCCATGCCCCGCCTTCTTCTGGCGCAGCAAATGTCCGGCGATGGCACAATGGTTCTCGCCTGCTCACGGCCCGCTCCAAAACATGGTATACAAATCATCAAGGAGACGCCGCAATGACAGCAAAGACCCCGCCTTTCTTCCCGCAACCCCTGCTCAGGCGCGCCTTTGCTGCCTGTCTTGCAACGGTGATGTGCGCGCCCATTGCGATCGCTGAACCGGCCATTGCCGCTCCTCCCGAAGTGCGAATTGCCAACAATGTTACGTTCTTTCAGCGCGTGACACTGGGAGATCTGGAATTGAGCGCAGTCAACATCTTTTTCGACGAGCGCTGCGCAGACCGCGAATTCTGCTTTCGCCAAGATACGATGGTGATTTCAGTCGTGCTGTTCACCGATCAGGGACTGCGCGAAGTGGTGCTGCGTCTGGGGGAACGCGTCAGGGTACCTGGGGGCGATCTTGTCCTTACAAACGCTGGTACCCCGCCCAGCCGTCTGGGCGCGATCCCGCTTGAAAATTACCGCCTTCAGCTGGTCTTTATCGCTGACCAGACACCGGCGCAGATGGCCGCTCAAATCGGCGCGCGCTAGCGGGATCAGCCGGCCACGCTGGCCTTCGCAATCTGATCGATTGCCTTGCCAAGCGCGCCGTCAAATTCAGCGTCCGATTGCCCCTTACGCAAATCCTGCAGCAGGCCGCGGCTAAAGCTTGCAATCATACCGGGATTCCTAGCGAGATGAGCGCAAGCGTCATCTGTCGAATAGCCACCCGAGAGCGCCACCACGCGCAGCACCTTGGGATGCGCAATAGCGGGCGCGTAATGGCCGGGCGTCACGGGAATTGACAGCTTGAGCATGACCTGCCGTCCTTCGGGAAGCGCATCGAGGCCCTTCATGATTTCCGCGAGCAGGATCGCTTCGCCCTTCGAACGGTCTTGCGCGGTGATGTCGTATTCGGGCTCAAGCATCGGCATCAGGCCAGCCTGAGCGATCTGAGCGCCCACTTCGAACTGCTGCGCGACGACAGCGGCAATCCCCGTCGCGCTCGCCGATTTGATGACCGAGCGCATTTTTGTGCCGAACATGCCCTTGGCGACCGATTTTTCGAGCAGCGCGGGCAGTTTATCGAGCGGCTTCATCAGCTGAACACCGTCCGCTTCTTCGGCGAGGCCCTGATCAACCTTGATGAAAGGGACAATCCCGCGCGCCTTCAACGCGTCCGCTGCCGGCTTGCCATCGACATCGCCATCCATCGTTTTTTCGAACAGGATCGCACCGATCACCTTTCCGCTGCCAAAGCAGGGCGAGGTAATCACGCGCGAGCGCATCTGATGGATTTGCGCAAACATCTCATCATCGCCCGACCACTCGCTGTCATCGACGCCATAGCCACGCAATGCCTTTGGCGTGGAGCCGCCTGACTGGTCCAGTGCGGCGATAAAGCCCTGGCCTCCGGCAATCCTGGCGGTCATCTGTTCGGTGTTCATGACGTTGAGTATCCCCCCGCACGCTGTGATATGTTGCGATCTGTTCCCTAAGCGAAAGCCCTAGCCAGAGGCAGGCTATGCTGCAACTGCGAGAAGCGGGAGAGACGGGCAAAAAACCGGGGGATTAGCGGCGCGATTACCGGCGGGGTGTGAACCTGCGGATTATCCCGGTAAAGCTCAGAGCCGGTTGGCCATCGCCGGTGATCAGCCCACGCACAAAGATCGTCTTGCCCCCGCCGCGCGTCACTTCGCCGCGCGCCTCCACCTGCGCGCCGGGTGCAACGCCGCCAAGGAAATCGCTCGACAGGTTCATCGTCACCGCATTGGCACCCTCCAATTCGTCACTCGCGATCGCGAACAGCGCAAAATCGGCAAAGGTCATCAGGCACCCGCCATGCATGGAACCCGCGCCGTTCATATGCTTCGCCTCGGCGCGAAAGGCGCTGAGATAAGTCCCGTCTTCCTCGCGGCGCATAAAAAACGGACCGGCGCCGGTTTCGAACGGATCGTGGTTCCAATGATACCAGCCGGCAAACTCGCCCTCGCTTGCCTTTACGGGGGCACCATAGCCATATTCGGTGGTCTCTTCGGTCACAGCCTGTTGTGTCCTCAGCGCTGCCACATCTGCAAACGTCGCAGGTTTTCAGCGCGGCGATCATCGGTATCGACGGGGGCGAGGCTCATCTCGACCAGCTTCCAGCCGCCGATTGCGAATTTGCGCCACAAGGCGACGAGGAGAAAGCGCCCGTTCCATTCGCGCGCACCGAGTTTCAATTCAAGCTCAACCGGGCTTGCAAACCAGGCGCCCTTGCCATGACCTCGCACCACGCTCTCCCCCAGACGAAAGCCGAAGCAGCGAAAATCGCTTTCGGCAGCAGCGAGGAAGCTTGGCCTGTCAAGCAGTTCGGGCGGATTGGTGCCAAAGATCATCATGCAATCGCGCGAAGCCAGCTTGCGAATGGTAGCAGCGTCGCGGTGCATCCAGCTTTGCATGAAGCGCAATTGCTGCGCCTCGATCGTGTCGCTGACATGGGCCATCGCCTAACGCGCCAAAGCCGCTACACCGGGCAGCTGGTTGCCTTCCATCCACTCGAGGAAGGCGCCGCCAGCGGTTGATATATAGGTCACATCGTCCCTCACACCTGCCAGCGCCAGCGCGGCCACCGTATCGCCCCCTCCAGCCACGCTGATAAGCGATCCTTCTTGCGTGAGCGCTGCGACATGCCGCGCAAGCGCCATCGTCGCGGTGTCAAACGGTTCGGTCTCGAACGCGCCCAGCGGACCGTTCCACACCAGAGTGCGGCAGGTCTTGAGCGTATCGGCAAGTGCTTCGGTAGCGCTTGCGCCGATATCGAGGATCATCTCATCGGCGGCCACTTCGTGGACGTTGCATGTGCGCAACGTATCGGGATTGGCGGCAAATTCCTTCGCCACGACAACATCATAGGGCAGGTGCACGGTACAGCCGGCGTGATCGGCCTCATCCATGATCTTGGATGCGGTGTCGGTCAGGTCATGCTCGCACAGCGACTTTCCAACATTGACCCCGCGCGCGGCCAGGAAAGTGTTGGCCATGCCCCCGCCAATAATAAGGTGCTGCACCCGGCCGACAAGGTTCTGCAGCACATCCAGCTTGGTCGATACCTTCGCTCCCCCTACAACGGCAGCCACCGGGGCCTCCGGGTTGCCAAGCGCTGCGTCGAGCGCGTTGAGTTCGGCTTCCATCGCGCGGCCTGAATAGGCCGGGAGATGACGCGCGAGGCCCTCGGTCGAGGCGTGCGCGCGGTGCGCGGTGCTGAACGCGTCGTTGACGTAAAAGTCGCCATGAGCTGCGATGCCAGCTGCGAATTCAGGATTGTTCGCTTCCTCACCCGGCCAAAAGCGCGTGTTCTCGAGCAGGCCGATATCGCCATCGCGCAGGATGCCAATCGATTGCTCGACCACCGGGCCCATCAGCTCCGGGATGAACATCAGCTCCTTGCCAAGGACCGCTTCGATATCACCCACCACCATGCTGGTCGAAAGCACTGAGGAACGCTTGCCCCCCGGCCGTCCAAAGTGTGACAACAGCAGAACCTTCGCCCCGTGCTCCGACAACTCCATGATCGTTGGCCTGACCGCTTCCACCCGCGTCACGTCTGAGGCCGAACCCTCCTTCATCGGCAGATTGAGATCGACCCGCACCAGCGCGACCTTGCCGGTGATATCACCCAGCTCCGCGTTCAGATCGTCGAGAGTTTTGAAAGCGGCCATGGCCCGTGCCCCATCACCTGGTCAGAGGAATTTCGCCATCACGCCAGCGGTGTCGATCATACGGTTGGAAAAGCCCCATTCATTGTCATACCAGCTCACCACGCGGGCGAGCTTGCCTTCCATGACGCTGGTTTCCAAGCTGTCGACGGTGGAGCTGGCCGGGTGGTGGTTGAAGTCAGCGCTCACCAGCGGATCAGCGGTGTAATCAAGCACGCCCGCCATCGGGCCATCGGCGGCGGCCTTGAGCGCTTCATTAAGCTCAGCGGCATTGGTATCGCGCCTGGGAGTGAAGGTGAGATCGACAAGGCTGACATTGGGCGTCGGCACGCGAACCGAGGAGCCATCGAGCTTGCCCGCCAATTCCGGTAGCACCAGACCCACGGCACGCGCGGCACCGGTCGTCGTCGGGATCATGCTTTGCGCGCCGCCACGGGCCCGGCGCATATCCTTATGCATCTGATCGAGCATGCGCTGATCGTTTGTGTAGGAATGGATCGTGGTCATGAAGCCGCGCTCAATCCCGACCGTATCGTTCAGCACCTTAGCGACCGGCGCGAGGCAATTGGTGGTGCAGCTGGCGTTGGAGACAATCACGTCTTCAGCCGTCAACGTGTCGTGGTTTACGCCGTAAACGATGGTGGCCGAAACATTCTTGGCAGGTGCCGAGATTAACACCCGCTTCGCGCCCGCCTTCAGATGCGGTTCGGCGGCCTCGTGACTTTGGAAAAACCCGGTGCATTCGAGCACAATATCAACGCCTTGCGCGGCGTGCGGCAGGTTTGCGGGGTCACGCTCACTGGTTACCGCAATCGTCTTGCCGTTCACCACTATTGCGCCATCTGCGACCTCTACCGTGCCGGGAAAACGGCCATGGGTGGAATCGTACTGGAACAGCAGCGCATTGGCCTGCGTATCAGCCAGATCATTGATCGAGACGAGCTCAAGATCATGATCATCGCGCTCCAGCAGAGCGCGTGCGACAAGGCGTCCAATACGTCCAAAACCGTTGATGGCGACCTTGGTGGCCATATCAAAAACTCCTGCTTAATCGTTCAATGTGTTCAAGATTTGCGTGGTGACGGCCTCGGTCGTGAAACCGAAATGGGCAAACACATCCTTGCCCGGCGCCGACGCGCCGAAACTGTCAATCCCGATATTGAGGCCACCGGGGAAGGCAGCGTTGCCGGTGTAGCGTTGCCAGCCGAAGGTGCCGCCCGCTTCCAGGCTGACGATAAGCGCATCATCGGGCAGCAGATCAGCTTTGTAGGCTGCGTCCTGTTCATCGAAAAGCTCAGTGCACACCATCGAAACAATATCAGTGCCAACGCCTTCGCCTTCGAGCGCTTTCGCCACATCGAGCGCGAGGCCCACTTCCGAACCCGTCGCCAGGATCACGGCCTTGCGCGCAGCCTCCGCCTCCTTGGCGCGGTAGCCGCCCTTTGCCGACAGGTTCCCATCAGCCGCTTCGAGCCGGTATTGAGGCAGGCTCTGGCGTGACAAAGCGAGGATTGTCGGACGGTCCTTCTGATCCAGCGCCACCTGCCAGCATTCCGCCGTCTCCACCGCATCGCCCGGGCGCATCACCAATAGATTGGGCATGGCCCGCAACGAGGCGAGATGTTCGATCGGCTGGTGCGTGGGCCCATCCTCGCCAAGGCCGATCGAATCATGCGTCATCACATAGATCACCCGGCATTCCTGGATCGCCGACAGACGGATCGCACCGCGTGCGTAATCGGTGAAGACCAGGAAGGTACCACCATACGGGACCACCCCTCCGTGCAGCGCCATGCCGTTCATCGCCGCCGCCATGCCGTGTTCGCGAATGCCGTAATAGACATAGCGGCCTGAATAGTCATCGGCGGTGAACGGTCCGATGCCGCCCGCCTTGGTGTTGTTGGAGCCGGTCAGATCGGCGCTGCCACCGATTGTATCGGGCAGGGTTGAATTGATCTGCGCCAACGCCAGTTCGCTTGCCTTGCGGCTGGCCACGTCCTCGGGATTGGCAAGCAGCGCGGCGACATGATCCTCCAATGCATTGCCATGCATCAGATCGCCCGCCATGCGCCGCTCAAATTCATCTTTCTGCGATGAAGCGACCAGCCGCTCGTCCCACGCCGCCGAGGCCTCTGCGCCGCGCTGTCCGAGATCGCGCCAATCGGCAAGGATATCGTCGGGAATTTCGAATGCGGGGTGCGGCCAGTCGAGAACTTCGCGCGCGGCTTCTATCTCGTCAGAGCCAAGCGGCGCGCCATGCGTGGCGCTGGTGCCCTGTTTGGTGGGCGCGCCCTTCCCGATTACGGTGCGGCAAGCGATAAGCGAAGGCCGCTCGGTTCCCTTGGCTTCGTCCATTGCGCGCTCGATATCGGCAAAATCGTGGCCGTCGCATTCGCACACATGCCATCCTGCCGATTCATACCGCGCCTTTATATCTTCGCTGGTTGAGAGATTTGTCGCCCCATCGATCGTGATGCGGTTGTCATCCCACAGCACATTGAGCCTGCCCAGATGCAAGTGGCCGGCAATTCCGATCGCTTCGTGGTTGATACCTTCCATCAGGCAGCCATCGCCCGCGATCACCCAGGTCCGGTGGTCGACCAGATCATCGCCAAAGACCGCGTTCAGATGCCGCTCTGCCATCGCCATGCCCACCGCCATCGCGAGACCCTGGCCAAGCGGGCCGGTAGTGCACTCAACCCCGTCGAGGAGGAAGTTTTCCGGGTGGCCCGCGCACGGGCTGCCCAGCTTGCGAAAATTGCGGATATCCTCCATCGTTGGACGGATATATCCTGTCAGATGCAGCAGCGCATAAATCAGCATCGAACCGTGGCCAGCCGAGAGCACGAAGCGATCGCGATCCGCCCAATCGGGACGTGCAGGGTCGAATTTCAAGTGGTTGGCAAACAGCACGCTCGCGACATCGGCCATCCCCATCGGCATGCCTGGATGACCCGAACTGGCCGCCTGCACTGCGTCCATCGAAAGCGCGCGAATGGCGTTGGCCATGGGCCCCAGGCGAGCTGTGTCGAGTGTCATGGCTATGGTGGTGCCTCCAGCTTTTCGGGCCCTGCGCGAAAAGAGAGTGCAGCCCCGGCTTGGATGGATAGGCGCTGTCATTTTGCGCCGGACCAGACAAGCGATTCGATCCCAGAAAGTAACGTGCCGCCCGCCATTGCCGAGCGTCATCGCAAGGTCAACACCAGCGACGCTTTTGCCCGCGCGCATCACTTATCAACAGCGCCCCCCAAATCTTTGCGCTCGCACATCAATATTGATAATCGAAAGGCCATGGGTGAGACCCGCATCGATAAGGCTTTGGCGCGGATTGACGCTGCGGTTGCGCGGATGGACACCGCGCGTGAGTCGGCGTTGGCTGCGAATGCGGAAAAATCCACCAGCGCTGACGCGGTCGAGGCCGCTGGCTCAGCGCGGGTGATGGAGCTGGTAAACCGTCATGAAGATTTGCGCGAAGAGGTGGCCGAAACCCTGCGCGAACTCGACACCCTGATTGAAGATCTGGAAGGAGGCTGAAACGACCGTGCCGGAAGTCGCGATCACCATCGGTCCCAAGACCTACAAGATGCTCTGCGGCGAAGGCGAGCAGGAGCGGATCAGAGCGCTGGGCGCCATCATCGCTGACAAGTATGCGCAACTGGGGCCCGATCGAGCGCCGCTTGAGGCGCAAAACCTGCTCTTCACC
>JBCBKF010000026.1:0-14502 GCA_038522255.1 Pseudomonadota bacterium | reverse complement strand
GCGGATCGCAAATGCGACCCGAGGCGACCGGCTATGGTGCCGTCTACTTCCTGCGCAACATGCTCCAGCACAAGGGCAGGCCGGTGAGCGAGTTCTTGAAGGTCTGCTCGAAGGCGAGAAACTTGAGCACGCTCTCGGTCACTGAAGGGTGAAACCGGATGCCTCCTTTATAGGGGCCGATGGCGTTGTTGTTCTGGACCCGCCAGCCGCGCTGGACGCGGATATTGTGGTTGTCATCCTCCCAGCACACGCGGAAGGAGACGACGCGGTCGGGCTCTGCGATGCGGCGCAGGATCTGGGCTTCGTGGTAGTGGACCTTGTCGGCCATGAATTCATAGATGTCCTGGGCGACTTCCTGCACCGCCTGGATGAATTCGGTCTGCCCCGGATTGCGCTTTTTCACGCCCTCCATGAATGTCGGCAAGTCTACGTGATCGGATACGGCCATGGTTGCATCTCCCCCAATTCCCAAAAATGGCGCGACCAGACGATTTTGATCCACAGCGTATCGGCCCAAAGCGACATCGATGCAAGCTTTGCCGTCAAACCTGCCGTGCCGCTAGCGGGCTTGCAATCGCTCAGCAATTCCCTAGGACAGGGCTTCTTCGACCACTCGATCAAGCTTCATCCATGCGCATCTATGGCGCAGGGCTTCCATGGGGCTTAGAACATTATGGCCACTAAGGGGCGGCGCGGCATCTCTTTCGTCGATGCGCCCTATGCGCAAAAGCTGCGCAAATCGGCCGGGCAGGGATAACATGGCAAGCGTAAGCGGCGAACCAACGCCGCAAACAGAATATCCGATCGATCCGCCGATGGTCGATCTGTCGATCGATACACATGATCGCGGTTTCTACGATGGCTTTTCGCGCGAAGTGGCCATCCCTGCCAAGTTGATCGTCTCGATGATCATCATGTGGGCGATCTTCTTTCCAATCAACGCGATGGAAACCCTGCAGGTCGCCAACTCGACCATCATTGCGACCTTCGCGCCATGGTATGTCTATCTTGTCGCCGCAATGATCGTGGTCACCTTTGGGCTGGCCGTGATACCGCAAACCGGGCGGCTGAAAATTGGTTCTGATGGCGAAGAACCGGAATTCTCGACCTTTTCCTGGATCTCGATGCTGTTTGGCGCAGGGATAGGAATTGGCATGCTGACCTATTCAACAGGTGAGCCGCTGGCGCATTTCGCCAACAGTCCCGAAATCATTCGTGGAACAGTCGAAGCGCGTTCGGTTGAAGCCGTGCGCCCCGCTTATATGTGGACCTTCCTGCATTGGGGCCTGGGCGCGTGGTGCACCTATGCGCTGGTGGGCCTTGCGATCGGCTATGTCTCGCATCGCAGGGGCTTGCCGCTGACGATCCGATCAAGCCTGGTGCCGCTGTTTGGCGAGCGCATGTCCGGCCTGTGGGGTCACGCGGTCGACGTGGTTGCGGTGGTGGCGACCATTCTGGGCGTTGCGGTTACGATGGGTCTTGGTGTGCAGCAATTTGTCGCCGGGCTACACCGGATCGGGCTTGGGGACTGGCTGCTGACCGACGGCGCGATTGCCTCGCCGCTGGCGATTGTGGTGGCGCTCTTCGCGCTGGTGGGGGCCTCGACGTTAAGCGCGCTTTCGGGTGTCGGGCGCGGGATCAAGTGGCTGTCGAACATCAATATGGGCCTGTCCTTTACTCTGCTGGGCCTGTTCGCCTTTGCTGGCTCTGGTCTTTATGCGCTTCAATTGCTTGGTGTCGGAATATGGGATTATTTCCGCACACTCCCCGCCAACTCGCTGACGCTGTTTGGCGGCGAAGGCAGCGCGGCGGGTGACGCGCTCAAGGAATGGCAGCTGAGCTGGACGGTCTTTTACTGGGCGTGGTGGATCGCGTTTGCGCCATTCGTAGGCATGTTCATCGCGCGCATTTCACGCGGGCGGTCGATCCGTGAATACCTACTTGGGGTGGCGCTTGTCCCTTCACTGATGTGTTTTCTGTGGATGGCTGTTGCAGGCGGCACCGCCATCGAACTGGAGTTGAGCGGGGCGGCACAGGGACGAATCCTCGCCGCACCGATCGCCAGCCAGCTTTACGAAACCCTTGCAGTGTTGCTGTCGCCGACTTTGGCGTTGCTGGTTTCTGGCCTGGTCGTGGTCCTGCTCATGACCTACCTCATTACCAGTGCGGACAGCGCGATCTTGATCGTCAACACGATTAACGGCGCGGGCGAAGACGAGGGCTCGCGGCGTTATCATATCCTGTTTTGGGGAGTGGCGCTGGCCTTTGTGGTGGGTTCGATGCTTATCCTTGGTGGCCAGAACGGGATTGAGCCCATTCGTATAACCATGATTATCGGTGCATTGCCGTTCTCCGTTGTCGTCCTGGTGATGGCAGTGGCGATCCTTAAGGCGGTGACCTTTGACCTCATCCGTGAGCGCCACGGCGTCCCCACCACGGCGGACGGATGCGAGGATTGGGATGGGGCAGTCAAGCCGGCGGAATGACTTGCAACAGCAATGTCATGTTTTCATGATGATTGAGTTGCATTTGACCGAGCATGATATTTTAAGAGAAAATTATGGATCACTATAAATACAGATTCAGATTTTCTAGTTTAGCCTTGGCGCAATCTTAGATATATTTGAAATGTTAGTAGCCGTGATTTCATTGTGGTTATTGTGCAACAATTCTTTGCGTGATTGCGAATTGTCGGTGAGTGCGGTGGCCAGCATCATGATCGCTTGATATCGGCATCTTCCAGACATTGCTGGAACATCGTTTTCTCTAGCGCGTCTTAACGGTGACGCGGATGCATGTGTGCATCGCGAACCAGCTATCGAAGCTCAAAGGGGCAAAACATGAAGAACTCTATTGGCGGTGCGTCTATCGGCGCGCTCGCAATTGCATTGGCATCTCCCGCCGCGGCGCAGACGACGCCCGCACCTGACGCAGCCGCTCAACCACAGGGCGACGCGGCGCAAGAACGCAGTGTCGTGCCCAGGATTGTCGTCACCGCGCAGCGGCGCAGCGAAGACCTTCAGGACGTTCCGATTTCAGTGACGGCCATCGGCAGCGAACAGCTGGACGAACTCAATATCGATACATTTGAGGATTATCTTGACCAGATCCCATCCGTCACTGCCGGCGGAAACGGGCCCGGGCAGAGCACGATCTACATTCGCGGCCTTGCATCGACCACGCCCAACATCACGGTTGCAGGGGTTGCCGGTCTTGCGCCCAACGTTGCTCTTTATCTCAACGATCAGCCGCTCTCGCAGCCGGGTCGTAACCTTGATGTCTACGCCGCCGACCTTGAGCGGATTGAGGTGCTTTCGGGTCCGCAGGGGACACTGTTTGGCGCCAGTTCGCAAGCGGGCGTTGTGCGCCTGATTACGAACAAGCCAGACCTGTCGGGTCTCTCGGCCTCGTTCTCGGGCGGCGTGAGTTTCACCAAGGGTGGTGAAAGCAGCTACCAGGGCGAAATCATGCTCAACGTGCCGGTGACTGACACTTTCGGTCTTCGCGGAGTTGTTTATCTCGATGATCAGGGTGGCTTCATCGACAATGTGCCCGGCACGCAGGACCTCACCGAGAGTGCGCGTTTCCGTCCTGCGGGCACTGTGCGCAATAACGGTGTTCCGGTCTCGTCCATTCGCGCCGGTTTTCAGTCCGCCGATAATCCGGACACGCCCTTTAACGACAATCCGGTCAACAATCCGAATGTGAACTTCATCGCTGCTGACAATGCTGGCGTTGCGCAGGACGATTTCAACGACACCACCTATGCCGGTTTCCGCGTGAGCGCGCTTTGGGAGGTTGCGCCCAACTGGACGATCAACATTTCGCACCAGCGCCAGAGCCTTGAATCGGATGGCTCGTTCTTCGCGGACCCCAACCTTGACGGGCTCGACGATCTGGAGATCGTGCGCTTCGAGGAAGATCGTCTGGAAGACGACTTCTCAAACACCAGCTGGACGGTCGAAGGTCGTATCGCGATGCTCGATGTGGTCTACACGGGCGCTTACACCGATCGCGAGACGGTCCAGCGTTCAGACTACACCGATTACATGTTCGCTGGCCAGTATTTGCCGTATTACATCTGCGATACTTCGGTGACTTATCCCGGAGCAGACGGACCAAGCGGCACCTGCCAGGCGCCTAATCTTTACGTCAACTCCGATTCGGACACGACCGTGTTCACGCAGGAATTGCGCTTCTCGACACCCGATGACTGGCGCATCCGGTTCCAGGGCGGCGGCTTTTATTCCGACCTCCAGCTCGATGAGCGGGTCGACTTCGCCTATCCCGGCAACGTCTTCACCACTGGCGCAGATGGCGTCTCGCTGGGCTTTGTCGACAACTTCCCGCTGACCAATATCAACGCTCCTCCCGGGGCGGTCGGAAACACCAGTGATGGCTTTTTCAGCGATCCGGGTCCGTTTCCGGCAGATACGATTTTCCGCAACGATGTGCGCCGTACGGATGAACAGTTCGGGCTTTTCGGCGAGCTTAGCGGCGACATTGTGCCCGACCTGCTGACGGTCACGGCGGGCCTTCGCTATTATGATGTTGAGGTCGACCTTTTGGGCAGCGCCAACGGCTCGTTCTTCAACCGCACCTCGCCGGTGTTTGGGCCCAACTTCACGGTCCCGATTGATGAACGGCAGGACACGCAGCTGGGCGGTACCAATATCAGTGCGCTCTATGCGCCTGACAATCCGGATGGAAATCCGGACACCGCCTCGACCAGCGGAACGATCTTCAAGGGCACGGTCACGCTGACCCCGACCGAAGATCTGCTGTTCTATGTCACCTATTCGGAAGGCTTCCGGCCTGGCCTGCTCAACCGTCCTGGCGGCGCGGTGGGTCCGACCGGCTTTGTCGTTCCGTTCGAGCTTGAAACCGACGAAGTTCAAAACTACGAATTCGGGTGGAAGACAGAGTTCCTGAACGGCCAGGTGCGCCTCAACGGTTCTGCCTTCTTCGTCGAGATCACCAATCTGCAAACGTCGATTTTCGATCCCTCGATCACCAACCTGTTCTTCGCGGATAACGCGGCGAACGCGGAAATTTACGGGCTGGAAGCGGACTTCGTGATTGCCCCGTATGCCGTACCCGGCTTTACCATCGCTGGTGCCTTCTCGATCCTCGAGACGGAAATCACCGAGGTGTTGACGCCGACGGACGATGTGGTTGTGGGGTCCGAACTCGCCTACGCGCCGGCTTTCCAGGGGAACATCCGCGCGCGTTATGAATGGGATCTCAACTCCACTCTCGAAGCTTACGTGCAGCCGCAATTCAGCTACTCGGCTGAAAAGTTCACCGATATCGTGCAGATCAACAATATCGAACTGGCTGATTACTTTCTGGCGGACCTATCGGTCGGCGTGAAGGGTGATCGCTGGCGGTTTGAGGTCTTCGGCGAAAACCTGACCGATGAGCGCGCGCAGATTTCGGGTGTCTTCGGTAACGATCGTGAACGGATCGTGGTCAATCGTCCGCTGACCGTGGGGATGCGCGTCGGCTTTGATTACTAATCACTTGGCGATAATCAAAATTGCGGCGGGGAGGGCTTGGCTCTCCCCGCCGTTTTTCTTTAGAGGCCCTGCATGAGCACCCGCGAAGACACCCTCAAGCGCGCGCAGGAAGCCTTGCAGTCCGGTCAGTTTGAAGCGGGCCTCGCTTTGGCGAGCGAGGCACTGAAAAGCGATCCGGGCGATGGCGATGCGCATTACATAGCCGCCATTGCGCAGCGCTATCTCAAGCGTTTTGACAAAGCGGCCGAGCATTTGAAAGCGCTGCACGCGGCGATGCCCGAATATGGCCGCGCCTGGCAGGAACAGGGGCATCTGGCGTTGGCGCAAGGGGACGAAAGCGCCGCGCTTGCCGCCTATATTCGCGCGACGCGGTTCAACCCCGCGCTCGAGGCCAGCTGGCGCGAGCAGGCGCGGCTCCATATCGAAGCCGGGCGCTCCGCCGAAGCGCAAGCCGCCGCCGCCCAGCGCAAGAGGTTGGCGCAATTGCCGCGCGAACTGGTCGCGGTGCAGCACCATCTGGCGGAAGGACGTCTGCTGCGTGCGGAGGAAATCTGCCGCCACTTCTTGCGCCAAAATCCCCGCAATGTCGAAGGGATGCGCTTGCTCGCCAAGATCGGGATCGAATTTGGTGTGCTGGAAGAGGCGGAGTTCCTGCTGGAAAGTGCGGTCGTCTTTGAACCGGATGATCTGCAATTGCGGCTTGACTACATCGATGCGCTGCGCCGCCGGCAAAACTCGGTCAAGGCGCTTGAAGAGGCTGAGGCGCTCCACGCGCGCGATCCGGAAAATCCGCTGTTCCAGTCGCGTCTTGCGATCGAATGTATTCAGATGGGCGAGTTTGACCGTGGTCTCGCGCTGTTTGATCGCGTGCTTGAACAACTGCCAGGCGATCCGGCGAGCCTGACAAGCCGCGGCCATGCCTTGAAAACCAAGGGTGAGCGAGCCGAAGCAGAGCAAAGCTATCGCGCCGCGATCACGGCCAAGCCCGATCATGGCGATGCCTATTATGCGCTGGCCAACCTTAAGACCTATCGCTTTGATAAGCATGAGGTGGAGGCCATGCGCGCGCAGGCCGCGCGGCCGGACCTGGCCTTCATGGACCGGGTGCATATCAGCTTTGCTCTGGGCAAGGCGCTGGAGGATGCGGGGGAGTACGAGGAAAGCTTCGCCTCTTACGAAAAGGGCAATGACCTCAAACGCACGCAGACCCGCTACAGCGCGGACAAGATGTCTGAAGAACTGTCCAAACAGCGTGCGATCTGCACCCCTGAATTGTTTGCCCAACATTCAGGCAGAGGGCATCTCGCGCCCGATCCGATCTTCATTCTTGGCCTGCCCAGGGCCGGGTCAACGTTGCTCGAACAGATCCTCGCCAGCCATTCCCGGATTGATGGAACGCTGGAGCTGCCTAATATCTTGGCACTGGCGCACCGGCTGCGGGGGCGGCGCGCGGGCCAATCGAAATATCCGGACGTGCTGCCTAATCTTTCAGCAGAGCAGCTTGCCAAGTTTGGCGAAGACTACATCAATGACACCCGGATTCACCGCCAGGGTGCCCCGTTTTTCATCGACAAGATGCCAAACAATTTCCGGCATATCGGCCTCATCCACCTGATCCTGCCGAATGCCAAGATCATCGATGCGCGCCGGGCGCCGATGGATTGCTGTTTTTCCGGATTCAAACAGCTGTTCGCCGAAGGCCAGGAGTTTACCTACGGGCTTACCGAGATCGGGCGGTATTACTCTGACTACGTCAATCTGATGGAGCATTGGGACACGGTTTTGCCGGGTAAGGTCTTGCGGGTGATCCACGAGGATGTGCTCGACGATCAGGAGGGCGAAACGCGGCGGATGCTCGATTTCCTGGGACTGCCTTTTGAAGAGGCCTGCCTTCAGTTTCACAAGACCGACCGCGCCGTACGCACTGCGTCAAGCGAGCAGGTGCGCGAGCCGATCAATCGGAAAGGGCAGGATGCGTGGAAGCCGTTTGAGCCGTGGCTGGGCGATCTCAAAGAGGCTTTGGGGGATTTGGTGACGTAGTTCGTCATTGTGAGCGCAGCGAAGTGATCCAGAGCTTCACGCGGGACGGCTCTGGATTGCCGCGTCGGCTGCGCGGCCTCGCATAGACTAAGCCAACCGCGCCCCATCGGGGACCGGCGCTTCTGGCCGCGCCAGCACAATCGCACCATCCGCGTCCGGAAAGCCCAGCACCAGAACCTCGGACATGAATGGACCGATCTGGCGCGGGGCAAAGTTTACCACGGCCATCACCTTTGCGCCCACCAATTGCTCCGGCGTATAACGCTCGGTGATTTGTGCGGAGCTTTTCTTCACGCCGATCTCTTGCCCGAAATCGACCCACAGCTTGATTGCCGGGCGCCGCGCTTCGGGGAATGGCTCGGCCTGCGTCACGGTGCCCGCGCGGATATCGAGCGCGAGGAACGTCTCTATCGAAGTCTGGTTCATACAATGCGCGATAGAATTGCGCTTGGCGTTCGTCGAGCCTTCGGATAGATTGCAGTATGAAACGGGTAGGGTGCGATGTCCCTATCAAGTCAGAAAGCGTGGACGCGAGAGAGCAATGGCACAATTCACCATCAACGGCGAAAGCGTCGAAATCGATGCTGATCCCAACATGCCGATCCTGTGGGTCGTGCGCGAAAAGCTGGGCATGAACGGCACAAAGTTCGGATGCGGCATCGCGCAGTGCGGTGCCTGCACGGTGCATCTTGATGGCCAGCCGATCCGCTCGTGCTCAACGCCCGTTTCGGCGGCGGAAGGTGCGAGCATCACCACAATCGAAGGCATTGCAGGCCCGGAAGGTGAACTGACCGCGCTGCAACAGGCGTGGATTTCGGAACAGGTTCCGCAATGCGGATATTGCCAGTCGGGCCAGTTGATGAGCGCGACGGCGCTGCTGCGTGACAATCCCGCTCCCAGCGATGCCGATATCGATGCGGCCATGTCCGGCAATATCTGCCGCTGCGGCACCTACACCCGCATCCGCCGAGCGATCAAGGTGGCGTCTGGACAGGTCGAACCACGGGTTGAGGAGGCCTGATCCATGAACGACATGACCTCTGAAAAGAAACCCTCGGGCCTCGCGAAATGGAGCCGTCGCGGCTTTATCGGTGCGGGCGTACTGGCTGGCGGGGGCTTGCTGATCGGCGTCGCGGTGCGCCCCGGCAACCCGATCGGCGCGCTGGCGCCCAAAGTGGCAGCAGGCGGCGGCGAACAGCTCATCAACAGCTGGGTCAAGATCGGGACAGACAACATCGTCACCGCGATCGTGCCTCACTGCGAGATGGGGCAGGGCGCACACTCTGTGCTGGCGCAAATGCTCGCCGATGAGCTTGATGCTGACTGGAGCAAGGTGCGCGTAATGCAGGCACCAACCGATGGCTCTTACGTGGTCGCCGACACCGCCCGTATGTTTGTGGCGCCCTTTACACTGAACGCAGCGGACTGGATCGAGCCGACGTGGAATGGCCTGTTCACGCAGGTTGCGCGTTTTGCCGATGCGCTGATCACAGGGGGGTCATCCTCGATCCGCACCACCGGACAGGGCCAGATGCGCGTCGCAGGCGCTGCAGCGCGCGAGATGCTGGTGGGAGCAGCAGCGCAAGAATGGGGCGTTTCCGCAAGCGAGATCGAGACACGTGACAGCACGCTGATCCACGCAGCGAGCGGCAAATCCGCGACCTATGCCGAGTTTGCAAGTGCTGCCGCTGAGCAATCAATGGACCAGACGCCCGCGCTCAAGACGCCTGACCAGTACAAGCTGATCGGCAAGAGCAAGGTGCGCACCGATATCCCGAGCAAGGTCGATGGAACCGCAAAATTCGGCATGGACGCAGTGCCCGAAGGGCTTGAATTGTCCTATGCTGCGACTGTGCGCCCGCCTGTGCCGGGCACGCGCGTTGCCGACATGGATGCTGAAAAAGCCAAAGAAATGAACGGCGTCCTGCAAATCCTCAACATGGGCGATTTTGTCGCTGTTGTGGCCGACAGTTACTGGCAGGCGCAACAGGCGCTGGGGGCGGTGGAAATTACATGGACCAAGGGCGAAAGCGCGATCCTGACGACGCAAGATCAATACGCCGCCTTCACCGCTGCGCTCGACGAAGCGGGCGCGACCGGCGGCAAGGAAGCGGCGGGCAAGGGCGATGTGGCAGCCGCTCTTGAAAGCGCGGCTGCCACGATAGAGGCGGAGTACAAGGTGCCCTATCTCGCCCACGCACCGATGGAACCGATCAATTGCACCGCTTACGTGAAGGACGGTAAGTGCGATGTGTGGACATCCACTCAGGTGCCCTTGATGGTGCGCAGCGCGCTTTCTGAAGGCACGGGCATCGACAAGGACAATATCACCGTCCACCACCCCTATCTTGGCGGCTCTTTCGGGCGCCGGTTGGAAGCGGTTTACGCGGTGATGGCAGCGCGCATCGCACAGGCTATCGGCTATCCGGTCAAGTCGATCTGGAGCCGGGAAGAAGATACGCAAAAGGCGTTATACCGCCCGTCAGACATCAGCCGCTTCAAGGCTGGCCTCGATGAAAGCGGCGCGCTCGTGGCGTATGACAACGTTTTCACCCAGCGCGATGAACCCGCCGAGGCGAGTGTTCCGGGCATCTATTCGATCCCCAACACCAAAGTGCGCGTGGCCGAAGCCGAAGCGCTGCTGCCATTTGCCGCTTGGCGATCGGTCGATCACTCGCAGCACGGCTGGTTCATCGAAAGCTTCATTGACGAGGCTGCGCATGCGGCCGGTGCCGATCCGTATGAATATCGCCTCGCCATGCTCAGGGACGCGCCGCGCCACGCCGCTGTGCTCAAAAAGGTCGCAGAGACCTCGAATTGGTCTGCCCCGCGCGCTGAGGGCACAGCCAAGGGCATCGCCATCGTAGAGAGCTTCGGCACGATCGTAGCGCAAGTGATTGAGGTCGACATGATGTCAGGCAAGCCCAGGATGAAAAACGTCTGGGCGGCATGCGATGCTGGCTATGTCGTGAACCCCGATGGCTTCAGGAACCAGATCGAGGGCGGCATCGTCTTCGGCCTGACCGCGGCCATGTATGGCGAACTCGACCTGGTCGATGGTGGGGTGAAGCAGAGCAACTTTCACGATTACAAGATGCTGCGTATGAATGAGACCCCGGCGATCACGGTGGAGATCATCAACAGCGGCGACGTGCCCACTGGCGGTGCGGGCGAACCCGGCCTGCCACCCGCAGCACCCGCGCTGACCAACGCGATCTTTGCTGCCACCGGCAAACGCCTGCGTGAATTGCCGATTGCCAAGCAATTCGCCTGACACTGCGCCCGGGGAGACAGTGATAATGCGAAACCGCGCCATTGTGGCGGCTGGCCTGATTTCCCTCACGCTTGCCGCGTGCGGATCGAAAGAACCGGAGCCGGTTGTCGAACAGATCGTTGTGCGCGAGCCGGGCGAACCCGCGGCCAACGCCGTGATGGAAGCGAACGCGCCAGCGGGCGGGACCGATCTGGTCGCGCTTGGCAGGAGCGCGTTCCAGACCTGCACAGGCTGCCACAACGCCGAACAAGGCGCGCCCAGCATGGCCGGGCCAAACCTGTATGGCGTTGTCGGTCGCAAGGCCGGATCGCTGAGCGACTACGCTTACAGCGCCGCGTTGAAAGGTTCTGAGATCACCTGGGATTTCGCGACTCTTGATCGGTTTCTCGCCAATCCGGCTGGTTACGTCGAGGGAACCTCAATGGTCGCAGGCGAGGTGAGCGATGGTCAGACGCGCGCTGCAATCGTTGCCTACCTCGCTTCCACCAGCGAGTAAGCGGCGCTTTATGGCCGCCGCGTGATGGAACTGCACGAAGTCCTGCGTTTCCTGCGCGATTGCCACCTTGTGTCCATGCCATGCGTTCTGGTCACCGTATGCGCGGTCGAAGGGTCCTCCATGCGCGGTCCCGGTACCATTATGGGCGTCAGCCGGGATGGAAGCTATTCAGGTTCCTTTTCAGGCGGTTGTATCGAAAATGCCGTTGTCGCCGAGGCGCTGGACACGTTGAAGGCCGGCAGTCCACGGATCGTACGCTTTGGTGCGGGCTCGCCCTATCTTGATATCAAATTGCCATGCGGTGGCGGGCTGGACCTGCACTTTCAGCCACTGGGCGACAGCGCGTTGGCGCTGGATTGCCTGGATCATGCAGACCGGCGAGAGCCATTTTCGATCGCGGTCGATCCTACGGGAGTAAAGCGGATCGCGGGCTGGTGCCGCGCCACCTATGATCCTGCTACGCGCACGGGTGTTTTTGGGCACTGGCCGCTGCCCCGGCTTCAACTGATCGGCCACGGGGCGGGGCTCGAAGCTCTGGCGCTGCTCGCGCGAACGCATGGCTGCGCGGTACATTTTCTGACCCCGGACAAGCGCATCATGAAACAGCTTGCGGATCGCAATATTGAGGGACGGTATCTTCACCGCACTGACGAGACGGATCTGCTGGCGAGCGATGGGTGGACAGCCAGCGTTTTTCTTTTCCACGACCATGACTGGGAGATTGACCTCATGGCGCGCGCGCTGGAGCAGCCGCATTTCTATATCGGCGCCATGGGCGGCCGCCGGGCGCATGCCTTTCGCAAGGATGCCTTGCGTGCCAAGGGGGTGAGCGATGAGAAACTCGCAACGATCCACGCTCCCATAGGCGTGTTTCACTCTTCGCGCGATCCGCACACGCTGGCGCTCTCCACTCTGGCAGAGGTGATCCGCGCCTATCAGGATGCCGATTTCGAGAGCGCTCTTGGCTAAGGGTGGTATCGCCGTTGCGGTCCTCGCCGCGGGAGCTTCGCGCAGGTTTGGCGATGCGGACAAGCTTGCGGCACGGTTCCGGGGCAAACAATTGGGTGAGCATGTGTGCGCTGCCCTTGCAAAAGGTCCCTTCGCGCATCGCTGGGTCATTGCATCGCGAGGAGATCACCCCTGTCAGCAAGCCTGGGTCAGGGCTGGATTCATGACCGCCATCAATGGCCGAGCGAGCGATGGGATGGGCACATCAGTTGCGCTCGCCGCGAACCTAGCCCGGCAGGCCCGGTGCACAGCGCTGCTGATCGCACTGGCCGATGCCCCGTTAGTGCCCGCTGAGCATTTTTCCGCGCTTGCCGCTCGCGTAGCGAAGCAGGGAAATGGCGGCATCGTCGTCTCCCACTCGGGCAAAGCGCGGATGCCGCCCGCTGCCTTTGGTGCAGTGCATTTCGCACGCCTCGCCCAGATGAGCGGGGACAAGGGTGCGCGGGCGATCCTTGCCGAGGGTGACGTTCTGTCCTGCCCGCCGCAATGGCTGGTCGACATCGATACACCAGAAGCGCTCGCGCGGCTTGAATCGGGGCAGCGGCCAGGCGCAAAGGCATAGACAGGCGCTGCCCGAGAGGCCTAATCCTTTGTCCAAAGGGAGAGAGACTATGAGCGACTTCGTGACGCGGCCCCAGACGACGCGCTCCACGCATTGCACCACTGAACAATACTCAGAAATGTACGCGCGATCGATTGCGGAGCCGGATGCCTTCTGGCTTGAGCAGGCTGAGCGCCTCACATGGTTCACTGCGCCCACGAAGGGGGGCGAGTGGTCCTATGATCCGGTTGATATTGAGTGGTTTGCCGATGGCGCTTTGAACCTGTGCTACAATGCAGTTGACCGGCACCTTGAAACCCGCGCTGACAGCCCTGCGCTGATCTTTGAGCCCGATGATCCGGCGAGACCGGGCCGCACGCTCACCTATGGCGAACTCCACGCCGAGGTTGTCCGGATGGCGAACGCGCTGAAGGCCATGGGGGTGACCAAGGGCGATCGGGTGACGATCTACATGCCGATGGTGATCGAAGGCGTCACCGCCATGCTCGCCTGCGCGCGGATCGGGGCGATCCATTCAGTGGTGTTTGGCGGGTTCTCTCCCGAAGCGCTCGCCGGGCGGATTATCGACTGTGCCAGTCGCTTTGTCGTCACCGCTGATGAGGGCCTGCGCGGAACCAAGCGCGTGCCGCTCAAGGCTAATGTCGATGCAGCGCTCGCGATTGAAGGCACCGAAGTCGCCGCGGTCCTGGTACACCGGCATACCGGCGCCGACGTTGCGATGAGCGAGGGGCGCGACCATTGGCTCGCCGACCTTGTGAGCGATGCCGATTGTCCGTGCATGGTGATGGCGGCGGAAGACCCGCTCTTCATCCTCTACACTTCCGGCTCGACCGGCAAGCCAAAGGGCGTGCTGCACACAACCGGCGGTTATGGGGTATGGACGGCGACCACGTTCCACTACGTCTTCGACTATCAGCCGGGCGAGGTCTATTGGTGCACCGCCGATAT
This sequence comes from Pseudomonadota bacterium, assembly GCA_038522255.1. Lineage (GTDB taxonomy): Bacteria > Pseudomonadota > Alphaproteobacteria > Sphingomonadales > Sphingomonadaceae > Erythrobacter. The sequence goes on along the minus strand of JBCBKF010000026.1, from coordinate 655 downwards.
CGGCTGGGTCACCGGGCACAGCTACATTGTCTACGGCCCGCTGATGAACGGGGCGACCAGCCTGGTGTTCGAAGGTGTGCCCAACTATCCAGATCATGGCCGCTTCTGGGATGTGGTCGACAAGCACAAGGTCAACATCCTCTACACAGCGCCCACCGCGATCCGTGCGTTGATGCGCGAAGGCGATGATTTCGTGACGAGCCGGGATCGGTCTTCGCTCCGGCTTTTGGGCAGCGTAGGCGAGCCGATCAACCCGGAGGCCTGGCGCTGGTATTTTGAAACAGTCGGCGAGGGCCGCTGCCCGATTGTCGACACCTGGTGGCAGACCGAGACGGGAGGCTGCATGATCACCACACTTCCGCGAGCGCATGACATGAAGCCGGGCAGTGCGGGCCTTGCGTTCTTCGGCATTCAGCCGCAATTGGTCGACAATGATGGCGCGGTGCTAGACGGCGCTAACGAAGGCAATCTGTGCATCACGGCGAGCTGGCCCGGCCAGGCGCGCAGCGTCTATGGCGATCATGAACGCTTTGAGCAGACCTACTTCTCGACTTACAAATGCAAGTACTTCACCGGCGATGGCTGCCTCCGCGATGCGGATGGCTATTACTGGATCACGGGCCGTGTTGACGATGTGATCAATTTCTCGGGCCAC
>JBCBKF010000025.1:0-14821 GCA_038522255.1 Pseudomonadota bacterium | reverse complement strand
ACGCAGCCATGAAATATCCGACATCTTCAAGTGACATCAGCTTGGACAGGACCACAGGCGCCGCGAGCTCGTACGCGAGCACAATCACCCCGATTACGCCCAGTGGAAAGGCCGATCGCGCAAGCTGGGACAGATGCCCATCCGGCGTTTCGCTTGGCGCGGCAAATGGCGCGCTGGCGATCAGGATTGTCCCTTGAACAGCGCGGCCTAGCGCAAAAGCTGCGACATATGTCCACAATGGCTGGTTCAGAGCCAGAAGCGCCGCCAGAGCGGGTAGGGTAACCCCAAGCCCGATGATCTCTGCCAACACGTCAAGGTGCTGGCGACCTTCAAGGCGAAGGCGAGCTCTTGCTGGTTGGATCGCGGCAGCAAGGAGGACCGAGAACGCGCCAGCGCAGCCCGCTTCGATCATGGCGCGCGGGTACCCGGCCAGGATTATAAAGGCCACCAGCGCCGCTGCTGCTGCCGGCCCGGTTATCCATTTAAGCCGGGCGAGAACCGTCACCGCGCCAACGTGATCCGATTGGCTTGCATCGCGCACTGCGATGTCAGTCTGCCCGAAATCCGCAAGCCATTCACACAGGGCCACAGTGGCCAGCAGGATGGCGTAGGCCCCATAGGCCTCGACGCCAGCAAACCTTGCAACAAGAACCATTGCCGCAAAACGGCCAACCGACAGCGCAATTCGGCCAGAAACCATGCTGGCGGCGTTGGTAAAGAGCGAGCGCGAGGCCAAGACTGTACGCTCAGACCGTGGCCGCTTGCGCTTGCGCTTGCCTTGCGGCCTCGGCATCGGCTTCGGCGCGCAAGGGGCCATTGCGGCGGTTCCAGAAATAGCACGCGACCATCATGGCCGCGACAATCCAGAAAAGGCGTGCGCATTGCGGATTACGCAGAAAGAAACTGGCCATTCCATCCAGCATGATTGCCCCCAATCCCCCTGCGCAACCGATCGAGATCGCGTAAATGCGCGGATCGATGACATCGCGCAAATTGATGAAGGCAATGACAAGCAACCGGTACATGGTGAACATGAATGCGCCAAAGCCGATCGTTCCCATCTCTGACCAGACCAGCAGATAGATGTTATGCACAACCGGCCAGTTATCGCCAAACCGCTGGGTGAGGGCGGCTACCCCGCCATAAGGGTTGTTGTTTGGCAGCTGAAAGACGAAGGTGTTCAGACCAACGCCGGTCAACGGATTGGCGACAACGAAATTCCAGGCAACCTCCATCCATTCAAACCGAAAGTCGGTCGCGCCGCGATCACTGTTCAAGAAGCGCTGTATTATGATGGGTAGCGCGACCATAGCCGCGGCAAATCCTCCCGCCGATGTCAGGATCGTAAGCGGTAGTGCACGCTTCCTCCAACGCGGATGAAGCACACTAAAAGTAATCACGATAAAGATGCCAAAAGCGCCCGAGAGCCAGCCTGACCGTGAAAGGGTCAGGATAAGCGCAGCGCCCGATATCGCGCAAATCGCATACAGAATGTTGCGCTGCAGCGCCGTCATCTCGCTCGCCAGCATGGCGACGGCCAGCGGCAGGAGCAATGCAATACTGCCCGCAAGAAGGTTGGGATGTCCGAGCAGACCGCCAATGCGAAACACGTCCGCACCTTCGCCGTAAGTCGCAAGGTTGGCCAATGCCAGCGTCGACGCATCCGCTTCTCCAAGAACCTGCAAACCCAGATCTCCGCCAACCAAATATTGGGCAATCCCGATTGCCGATTGCACGACAAGGCCAAGCATCAATATCCAGAAGGCGTGCATGAACCGCCGCGCGCGCACCAATTCGTTGGTTACAACCACGAACAGGATAAGCTCCTTGATCATCTGGAAGGTCTGCTGCGAAGAGAGGGTGAAGGCGGGCCCGAACAAGGTGTGAAGCACCCCCACCAGGATCATCACGATCAACGCATAGGTTCCCGGCGGGATATCAAGCGCCTTTCCCCGCCCCAGGCGGTCGGCGAGCTGAAACACTACGAGGATCGCAAGGAACGCATCAGACGCGACTATCGCATACGAGCTCGCACCCCCCATGTGCGGGACCGGCGAGAAGTCCTTTCCGATCGAAAGCGGTGCGCTCAACAACAGTCCGTAAAGAACGGTCAGCCTCGTGTTGCCGAGCGCAAACAAGGTGCCAGCAAAGAGTGCGCCACCAAACAACGCCACAACAAGCGTTCGATTGTTTGAAAATATCGAGATCGCGTAAACGGATGCGATCAACGCAGCGAGGCCTACCACGAACAATATGGGCACCGCTGCGGCGATTTTCCGGGCGCGAGTGGGCCGCGTTGCCATCGTCAGTCGCTCTCGTCCTCGTGGCTCGCGAACATTGGCTCGGGCAGCAAAAGCACGATGCGCACATCCACCTCGCCGTTCTGCATCAGGGCGGCTTCCTGGTCCTCGATGCGTTCGAGTCGGCTTGTGCCTTCACGCGCGAACAGCAATACGCAATCGGACTGCTCGACCATTTCAAGGCCGCGAGTGTCGACCGTCACCGCGCATTGCGCGATCACCACGAAGTCGAAATCCGCCGAAACGGACGAGAGCACGCTCGTCAGGCGCTCTTTCAAAGAGGCGCGATCCACCTGATCAGGATCGGTTCCCCGCGGGAGAATTGCGACTTTCTCGCGCTTGGTTTCTCGCAAAACGAATCGCGCAGAAGTGTGTTCACCGGCCAGCATCTGCGCCAGACCCGGTTCCCCGCCATAGCCGAAACGATCCGAAAGGCTTTCCTCTGCTGCAAAATCTGCATCAATCAAAAGAACGCGTGCACCGATCTCATCCTGTAACAGGGAGGTGAGCATCAGCGTTTCACCGCCCACTTCACCAGCAGCCTCAGTCGGAGTGACGACGAAGGTCGTGGGCCCGGAACCGCGCCCATAATCGCCAGCCAAGCGGCGCACCAGGAAGCGAAAGCTTTGCTCCGGCGACATTTGGTCCTCGCCAACGAAAACGTCGATCGTCGAGCGAAACAATTTCTTAAGTATGTTTTTCACGGACCCCCATCCGGTTCGCTATTGCAGCATGGCCGATTTCGCACCTGCACAGCCCTATGCAACAGACTGCAACAAAACCCAATGCGACCGGATGATTTTTTTCCGTGTGACGCAAATGCGCTTGTTTGAGGCGTTTAATGAGTGTTATCACGTACGCGGCGGTTTACGATAGCAGTTTGTTTGCAACGCTCGCGGCAGCGTCTGGCGATGCGATCTTTTTGCGCTGCAACAGATTGTAATGGGAACGCGCTGATAAACTGGGGGGACCAGGCGGTGCTATACGAAGCGACCTTAGGGCAGGAACAACGCCCGAGTGCCATCACTCGCGCCTCGACCACGCTCGTCAGCCTTATGGGTTTTCTAGACGCGGGGATCGTCGCGCTCGCCTTGTGGTGGGTGGCAGATGGTCAGCCTATGTTTGATGGCCGCAGTCTGGGTTCCGAACTTCTGCAAGTGATGCTGATCGTCTTGCTGGTATCTTCGGTCTTCAAACTGTCGCGTTCCTGGCGCGGGGTACGGCTTCGCACCGAGTTTGTCGAAGTCACGATTTACGCCGCGGTTACGTTTTTCGCGATCTCCGCCTCTTATTACATTCTGGGTATGACGCCCGTCGATCAGGCATCTGAATGGCTCTATTTCTTCGTGCGGACATACGCACTGGCTTATTGCGGGATTATACTGGTCCGCTTGGTGGCGCGTATCTTGTTGCGGTATCACCGTGCCAATGGCGGCGATTTGCGCTACGCCGCGATCATCGGTGACACAACCGAAGCGGGCCAGCTTCTGAATATCTTTGCCGATCAAGCCTGGATGGGCATCCGCTCAATTGGCGTCTTTGATGATAGCTGCGCAGGGTCTCGCACACTGGACAGCCACGTTCAGCACGGCGCAAACAGCGGCGTTGAGCTGACAGGTTCAATCGAAAGCCTTCACGAGATGGCGGTCTTGGGGATGGTGGACCGCATCTACATAACGCTGCCTGCCTCGCAGAGCGAGCGCATCAATGCGATTATCGAGCGGTTTCACAACACCACGGTTTCAATTTTCTATTCCCCCCCGGTGCTCAAAGTCGAATCCCTCAACGCCCGATGGGACAGTCTCTATGGCCGTCCCGTTCTTTCCGTGGTCGATACACCGTTTGAAGGGGTCATGGGGCAACTCAAGCGGCTTGAGGATCTGGCTCTGCTTGCGCTGATCTTGCCGTTCGCGCTCCCAGTGATGTTGGCAATCGGCCTGGCGGTGCGCGCGACATCCGAAGGACCCGCACTGTTCCGGCAAAAGCGCTACGGTCTCGATGGCAAGCCGTTCACCATCCGCAAGTTTCGCACGATGTATGTCGAAAATTCGTCCATGGCGTTCAAGCAGGCGACCAAGGACGATCCGCGCGTCACAAGACTCGGGCGCTTTTTGCGCAAGACATCGCTCGACGAATTGCCCCAACTTCTCAACGTGCTCGATGGCAGCATGTCGGTCATCGGGCCGCGTCCACACCCCGTGCGCCTCGATGATGAATATCGCGATCGGGTGCGCCGCTACATGCTTCGCAATAAGATCAAGCCTGGCATTACCGGGTTGGCACAGGTGCGCGGTTGGCGGGGCGAAACGCAGACCCTTGACCTAATGGAGCACCGGATCCGTACAGATATTGAATATATGGCGAACTGGTCCTTCTGGCTCGATTTCCAGATCCTGCTGCGCACGCTGCTGATCCCGATCTATAGCAAGGGCGCATATTAAGATGTATTTGCGGGCGTTCAGCCTAGTGGCTTTTGTCCTTCTCACAGCCTGCGAGCGCGCCGGTATGCCGCCCCCAAGTGTGCCTGTGCAATCGGAATGGCAGGTCACGGGAGACAGCCCCGTTCTGCCAGCTGGAAGCCTGCGCGAACAGGCGCTCTGGAACGATCCGTCCGTGCTGCGCGAAGGTGATCGCTATGTCATGTATTTGACAACCAGCACCGAGGCTCCCTTTGAGCCGCCGATCCTGCCTTTCCGCGCAACGTCGACAGACGGAGTGAAATGGCAACTATCGCCCAAGACACCGCTTTTGACGCCCAGAGGTGGGCCCTATGCCTCAGTCGAAACGCCCAGCGTGGTAAAGTTCAAGGGGCGCTGGCATATGTTCTTCACCGGCATTTACCCAAGGCCCGATCCGGCACCCATGGCGATCGGCCATGCAGTTTCGAATGATGGGCTGCGCTGGCAGGTCCAGACGTGGGAATTGCTGAGGGCTGAGGGTTCCGACTGGAGATCGTACCTTGTGGGAGAGCCGGGCGCGGTGGTCCATGATGACCAGCTGATTGTCTATTTCTCCGCTGTGGGCGCGCGCGAGGGCGGCGGTCCGCCGCTTCAGTCGCTTGGCTTTACCGTGAGCGGTGACGGGAAGACGTTCACCACGGCCAAGCGCGCCTTTGGCCAAGGTTCCGCCTACACTGCGGAGGCTGGTTTTGCGGGGTATTCTTCTCCCGCAGCCATCTCCCATGGCGGGCATGTCCACGTCTTTTACTCCGTTGCACATTGGGAAGCAGGCGGCGATCCGGAGTGGAAACAGATCGCCATCCATCATGCAACGTCGCGAACGGGCACAGATAAATTCGTCGAGGATGAACGCGCTATTCTCAGCCGCGAGGCTGCCACGTGGACGGGCGGGGAAATCCTTGCGCCCGCCCCACTGATCGAAGGCAATTCCATCAAACTGTGGTTTGGCGGGCATGTCCCCAATTCCGATCTTGGCCCGCTGATTCGACGCAACATTTCCGGTCCTGAGTTCGGGATCGGGCTTGCAACCGCCCCTCTCTCGGCCATTGAGCCGCGCTAAAAAGGAAAAGACGGATATGAAAACTGTTATCCTGTGTGGAGGCCAAGGCATTCGCGCCTTTCCATTCACGTCCTACCTTCCCAAACCCATGCTGCCTCTGGGTGGTACGCCGGTTCTGGTCCACGTAATCAAGAATTTCATCGCCCAGGGCCTCAATGATTTCGTGCTCGCAGCCGGATATCGGCATCAGGTGCTCGAGGATTATTTCGAGGGCAAGCAGATCGGCGCCAATATCGACATAGTCGACACTGGCGCTGAAGCGGATACGGGCGGCCGCATCTACAATTGTCGCCACCTTCTGGATGAGCCCTTCATCGCGACCTACGGCGATGGTCTTTCGGATGTGCCGATGGATGAACTGATTGCCTTCCACAAAAGCCATCCCGGCAAGCTCACCATCACATCAGTGCCAATGCGCTCGCAATACGGCGTTCTCACGCTCGAAGAGGACGGCAAGATCGATGCATTCCGCGAAAAACCACTGATCGAGGGAATGTGGATCAATGCCGGTTTCATGGTCATGGACCCCACGATTTTCGATGATTGGGGCGGCGAGAACCTGGAACGCGACGTCATACCAAAACTGATCGAACAGGGCGAAGCCTACAGCTTTGCGCATGATGGCTTTTTCAAGTCCTTCGATTTCTACAAGGACGTGGTTGAGATGGAAGAAGTGCTTGAAAAGGGGGGTGATCTTCCTTGGCAGGTCAAGCGTGAAGTGGAAAAAGTTGCATGAGCTTCTGGCAAGGCAAAACGTGCCTGGTGACCGGCGCCACCGGCTTTTTGGGCGGGGCGCTGGTCGACAAGCTGATTGAGCAAGGGGCCGAAGTCGTTGCGCTGGTACGCGATATGGTGCCGCAGTCGCGGTTTCATTCCGAAGGCCTTGATACCAAGGCGAAGGTGGTTCGCGGTGCTCTGGAGGATGCATCGCTGATGACGCGTGTCCTCAACGAATACGCCGTCGACACCGTGTTTCACCTTGCCGCTCAGGCAATCGTGGGCGTCGCCAACCGCAATCCCGTTTCAACCTTTGAAGCCAATATCGAAGGCACCTGGGTGCTGCTTGAGGCGTGCCGTCAGGTTTCCACAGTGGAGCGCGTAATCGTCGCTTCGTCGGACAAGGCATATGGGGATCACGATACGCTTCCATATGAAGAGCACTTTGAGCTCAAGGGCCGGCACCCTTATGATGTGTCGAAAAGCTGCGCAGACCTGATCGCGCTCAGCTATGCCCACACTTTCGACATGCCGATTGCGATAACCAGGTGCGGAAACCTGTTCGGGCCTGCAGACCTGAACGTCAATCGCATTGTCCCCGGCATGTGCCTTGCAGCGATTGATGGAACACAGCCGATCATCCGTTCAGACGGCACGCCTGTTCGCGATTATGTCTATGTGGAGGATATTGCCCACGGCTACCTGTTGCTTGGCGAGCAATTGCACCGTGAAGATGTCGCTGGCGAAGCGTTCAATTTTGGCACTGGAGAACCGATCAGCGTTCTCGACCTCACCAAACGCATTATGAAAGTGGCGGGGCGCGAAGACCTGGTTCCGATCGTGCAGGATCAGGCTTCCAATGAGATCGACGCGCAATACCTCTCTTCGGAGAAGTCGAAATCGCTGATCGGTTGGGCACCGGCCGCCAATCTTGACGCGCGGCTTCTGGACACGTTCAAGTGGTATAAGGAACACCGCGATCTCTTCTGACACTCTCTATATCGGCGTGCCCACTTACAACCGTCCGGACATGGTCCGCGAGACGGTCGACAGCTTGCGGAAATCGGAGTTTTCAGACTTCCGGGTGGTCGTCAGCGACAATCGCTCAGAGACGAGCGCGCAGGAGAGTGTCAAAGCCTTTATCGACAGTCTTGGAGACCCCCGTTTTTCCTTTGTCGTTCAACCGGAAAACGGCGGCGAATACGGGCAGGGGCGGTTCTTCATGAAGGATTCAGAGGGGTGCCAACTCTTCGCCATCCTGCACGACGATGACTTGCTTGATCCCGGCTATCTGGGGCGCGCTGTCGATCGTCTGCGCGAGCACGACGATGCAGCTCTGTTTATCGCCAATCCTCGTCTGGTTGACGAGGCGCTGCAGGTTTCCGAAGCGCTGACAGCTGAATACCTGCAGGAACACGGGCGAGGGGAACGCCAAACCGGCCTCTTCCCGATCCTGGAAACACTGCTGGACACAGGCTTCACACCGATTTCGGGGACCGTATTCCGGCGCAAAAACCTTGTCCAATCGGGCTTTGTCGACAGCGATTGCGTAGGAAATTTTCCGTTTGAACTCAACGTAATGCTGCGGCTTGGCGATCTCTCTTGCAAAGGGTGGTTCGAGGACGAGACATTGCTTAGCGTGCGGTATCACAAGGGGTCGTTGCGCAACACGCTGGGTTTGATGAGCAACACGGCGGTCGTCTCGACCATGCTCAAGTTGCTGGATCGGCGCAGATACACCGGGGCGCCAGAAGCGCGGCGCAAGGTTCTGGTCGCAAGGCTGCACCGCGCCATGGCCGAAATACATGCAAAAGATGGCGCGTTGGCCGAAGCAAAAGCGGCGATCAAAAGCGCCATCTCCACCCGTCCAAAATCAGCAAATGCCTGGAAAACGTGCTTCAAGATCTATCTGGAGGGCGCACGCGGATGATCGCCCGGTTTATTGCCTTGTTCATGGCTTGCGCGCTTGCCTCGTGCACCACGCTTTCAAACGACATCGCCATCGAAGCGAGCGAGGAAGTTCTGGTGTCCGATCAGCGCTATCGCATAGCTTATATCATCAATCCGGGGGACGTGATCGAAGTGATTGTGGACCGTCTGCCTGATCTCAGCCGCACCGTCACAGTGCGTTCGGATGGCTTCGTCACCTTGCCGAAACTTGGTGATATCGCCGTTGCGGGAAAAACGGTGACGGATGCCTCCGATACGATTGAAGAGGCGTATTCCACCCGGCTCATCAATCCGAGCATTGATCTGATTATTACGAACCCACCGGTTCCCAATATCTATGTGACGGGCGAGGTAGGTCGCCCCTCTGCCATTCCGCTGCGCCAGGTACCCACTGCGGCCGAGGCGCTTGTGGTGGCTGGCGGAACGACGCGCGGCGCAAAGCTGAATTCGGTAGCGTTGATTCGCTTGGAAGAGGACGGGTATCTGCGCGCTCGCCTGATCGAGAGCGCCGGAGGAGGCCGCGCTGGCATGCTGCTGGCGCTGCGCGGCGTGCCGTTGAGGGCGGGTGACATCATTGTGGTCCAGGAAAGCGGCAGGTCGCAATTTGCACGCGCTTTGCAGGATTTTGTCACCACGCCGCTATCCGCAGTGAATGCCCTGATCTCACCTTATGTCCAGCTCGAATTGTTGCGGGAATTGAACGAAGAATGAACCAGCTAGTCCGTCCTGGAGACGCTCCGCAGGCCAACTCGGCTACGCCATACAAAGAGGCCGTGGCCCATGATTCCAATGCCGACATGCTCGATTTTCGGGCCGGGTGGGACATGGTCTTACAGGCTGTGCGTTATCGCTGGAGGATGATCCTTGGTGTAATGGCCGCGACCCTCGTGATCCTGCTGACTTATATCATCGTCTGGCCCGCAACCTATCAGGCGCATGTGACCCTGATTGCCGCTGCAGAACAAGACCCGGATCGCGACAATTTCTATTCCACCTGGGCGGTGTTCCGTCGCAACGCGGTGCAGGATGAAGTGCTGCTGTTTGGCTCAGGCCCGGTGCTGGCTGAAGACATCGAAAAGGAAAACCTCACTTACGACGATGTCTATCACCCGCCCTTGCGCTACGCCGTCCACCTATGGACCGTGTCACCGCCAGGGAAGGCCTGGCGCGCGTTCAAGGAGTTTGTTTTCGGCAAAAGCCCCTACGCCCTCACGCCGGAAGAGATCGACTACGCCAAGACCATCGACGATTTCCGCCAGGGCGTTGGCGTTGAACAAGTCGGCAATAGCAATGTGGGGCTGCTGGTTGTCAGGGCGTCCACGCCGCGTGTGCATGAAATCGCAAACAGGGTTGCAGAAACCTATCTCAGGCAACGCCGCGAGGTCTTCGCACAGGAAGCGCGCGATGCGTACGATTCGCTCAAGGTGGAAACCGAGAAGGCCTTTGCCGAACTGACCGGCATCGAGCAGCAGATGGAGCGGTATTACACCGATAACGACATGCTGCTGATGTTTGAAAAGGACAAGGTCGAGATTGCTCAATATCTCGCCGCGCGCGATCAGCAGATGGCGGTCAACCGCGAACTGACCGCGATGCGCAGCGAACTGACGCAGGTGAACCGGATTGCCGAAAACGAGCCTGAAGAAGTACTATCGGCGCGCCAAGTTCAGCGCTCACCCGTCTACGCCTCCTATGAGCAACAACTAGGCCAATTGGAAATTCAGCGCGAACTGCTGAGCTTGAACTACCTTGAGACCAGCCCCGAGATCGTTGACGTTGACCGCCAGATCGAAGCGCTCAAGACGCAGATGGCTAAAACCGAAGCCGAACGCACCGAGGTGTCCAATGTTGTGCGTTCGACCGCGTTTGAAACACTCGCCAGTCGCAAGAGGGAATTGCAGGTCGGGATCGCGTCAAAGACAGCGGAGTACAACAAGCTGCGATCGCAGGTCGGCTCGATGGCGCGTAACATTGCCGAAATCCCTGAAATGATGCAGGAAAGCCACAATCTTGGACGTGAACACCAGGCGCTGGAAAAGCGGTATTTGCTGCTCCAGGAAAAGCTGATGACAGCGGAAGTTTCCGCGGCCACGGCGGCATCGGCGCCTTCGACATTCCGCATCGTTGAACCCGCCATTCCGCCAGAAAAGCCGGTTTCGCCGCGCACCCGCCTGTTGTTGCTGGCGGGCGTGGTTCTGGGCCTTGCCATGGGCATCGTTTTTGCGATCCTGCTCGATTATTTCACCGGTAAGGTTTCAGCCTCGCGCCTGCTCAAACGCCGTGGCAGCGCGCCGCTCTACGCTATCGTTCGCAGTCCCAATGGCGAAGCGGCGCGAATGCTTATCCCTGCCTAGGACTGATGAGCTCGAATTCTCCCGGGGTTAGCGTTGTCATCAACAGCTATAATGGCAGCGACTGGATTGCGTGCGCCATCGAGAGTGTGCTTGCGCAGACCATGGAGGATTTCGAGCTGATCATCGTTGATGATTGCTCAACCGACAATACAACGCAGGTCGTGCGCCAATTCGTAGACCCGCGCATCACCCTGATCGAATTGCCACAGCGTGAGCCGCTCGTCGCGGCGCGAACAGTCGCAATCGAAAGGGCCACTGGTGAATGGATCGCATTTCTTGACCAGGATGATGAGTGGCTTCCAAACAAGCTGGAGCTCCAGCTTGCTGCCGCCGCGCAAATGCCCGATTGCGTGATGGTCTATTGTCGGACGGAACGGATTGGCCACGTCCAGGCGCAGCGCAATTTCGATCCGTGGTACGCGCTGCGCGATCTGCCTGATGGGCGGATCTTTTCAAAGCTCCTTGCGCACCCATCCTTTGTTGCGATGAGTTCGCTCGTCATCCGTTCCAGCGTGATTGCCGAATTACTGCCCATGCCGGACCATGTAGTGCTGTGCCCGGACTATTACCTTGCTTTGCTGGCGGCCAAGCGCGGCAACGCGGCGACAGTGCAACAATCGTGTTGCCGGTACCGGGTCCATGGCGATTCCATGTCTGCGCTTAATGCCCCAGCAATCCATCTGGAAGCGGCGAAGATCATTGAAAACGCCGCGAGGCCCGAACAGGGAGGGCTAGCCCGGCGCCGCCGCCAGGTTGGCTCTTCACTGGCCGCCGCGGCAGAATTTCGCAGTGGCGATCGAATGAAGGGGATCAAGCGCCTGTTGCGCGATGGTTCGATCCTGTTCCTGGCGGCGAGACCATTCGTCCATGCCTACCGAAGTGTTCAACTCATGCTCAGAGGGCAACGATGAGATACAAAATCCTGCAGGCAGTGAGGGAAACGGGCTTGCTCGGTGTCTGGGACAATGTGTCCCTCATGCGTCACCGGCTAAGCTCCGCGCGGACCAACAGAGAATTTCTGGCGGCAAACCCAGGCTTCGTCGCCCCTCCGGTTGATTTGACCTTTGACGCTTACAACACCGTCGATCTGGTCAGCTATTCGTCCGTCGGGCGGCGTCACGCCGAAGGATTTGCGAAGCTTGTGAAGGATCATTTGGGTCCCACCGGCGAGGGTCCCTTGAGACTTCTCGAATGGGGCTGCGGTCCAGGTCGGTTGATCCGCCATATGCCCGACCTGTTCGCTGACGAGGGCTTCGATATTTACGGGACTGACTACAACTCGCGTACCATCGATTGGTGCAAGGAAGCGCTGCCTGACATTCACTTTGCGCTTAACGAATTGAACCCTCCGCTGCCTTTTGACCAAGACTTCTTTGATGCAACCTTCAATTATTCGGTGTTCACCCATCTTTCCGAAGAGGTTCAGCTGAATTGGGCGAGAGAGCTCCACCGGGTGCTGAAGCCGGGCGGCATCATGATCCTCACGACGCATGGACGCAATTTTGAATACCTCATGGCCGACCCTCGCGAACAGGAGCGCTACAAGAACGGCGAAGTTATCGTTCAAAGCAAGTACGAAGAGGGCAAGAAGTGGTTCTTCGCGGTTCACCCCGATGAATTTGTGAAAGACAAGTTGCTTAAGGATTTTGTCGGGGTCCAGAAACTGGATGGCGAACCCTGGGATATCGCTCAAGACGTATGGCTGGCGCGCAAACAGTCATGAACGCTCCGCTTCCCCGCCCTTCTGCAAAGCTCAATATCGCGATCATTGGCGATCGCGGCATCCCTGCCCGGTACAGCGGTTTCTCCACTCTTGTCGAAGAACTGGCGACCGGACTTGTCGCGGATCATTCAATGGATGTGACGGTCTACTGCCGCAACCATTTCTACGATGAACGCCCAGCCACCTATAAGGGCGTAAAGGCACGCTACCTTCCGGCACCGGGGGGCAAGAGCTTTGAAAGCATCATCCATTCCAACCTGTCGATTTTCGATGCGACCCGTCATGGTTTTGATCTGGTTTTCGTGGTTGACCCGGGCAACGGCCCCTTCCTGTTGCCGCTGAACGCCATGCGCATTCCGGTTGTCCTTCATACCGACGGTTTGGGCTGGCAGCGTCGCAAATGGTCTGCGCTTCAACAGAAATATTACAAATGGTCTGAAAAGGTCAGCGCAAAACTGGCCGATTGGCTTGTCACCGATTCGCGTGCGATGCAGGACTATTATATCGATCAATATTCCGCCCCATCCACCTACATCCCGTATTCCGGCGAAGTGGGCGAGGCGCCCGAAGCGAGCGTGCTGAGCGAACTGGGCGTCGAACCCGATGGATACTACCTCGTCGTTGCGCGCATGGAGCCTGAAAACAACGCCGATCATATCATCAACGAATACCGCCGCAGTGGTGTTGAAAAACCCCTGATCGTGGTCGGCTCGACGCCCTATGAGAGTGAGTTTGCGCAGAAAGTGGCCGCTGAAAACGATGCAAAGGTGCGCTGTGTGGGGGGCATTTTTGAACAGGGCAAACTGAACGCCCTCTATGCCCATTGCAGCGCCTATCTCCACGGGCACGAAGTGGGCGGGACCAACCCGTCACTGCTGCGCGCGATGCATCACGGCGCGCCTTGCGTCCCGATTGACGTAATCTTCCACCGCCAGAATGTGGGGGAGGACAATCCCTATTTCACAAAGCGCGAGGGCGACCTTGCCGGGATATTGCGCCAACTCGACAGCAACCCGGAACGGCGCCGCGCACTTGGCAAAGCCGCGCATCAGCGTGAGCGCAGCGCGTTTCGCTGGGACGCAGTTTGCGCCGCATATGCCGATACGTTCCGTACCATTGTTGATGCGCGAAAGTCAGGCAAGCCCATCGACAATGATCTGATTGGCGAGCCATACCAGCCTGAGGCCTTTTATGAGGCAGCTGGATGAGGGTCCTGCACGTCTTCAACCGTCACCGAAATGGCGGTGGATCAGACAATGCCTGGGATGCGACGATCGCCCTTTCCAAGCGTAAGGGCATCGATGTTAAGACTTTCGAGCGCGACAGTCGGCAACTGCCAGCGGGACTGTCTGGCAAAGTCAAAGCCTTTACCAGCGGGATCTACGCGCGCGAGGCAACCCGCGCGTTTGAAGACCGGTTGGACCACGATCGTCCCGATATCATTCACACGCACGAGCTCTACCCCCTGATCACACCTTTCGTGCTGGAAATTGCCCATAGGCGTGGGGTCCCCGTGGTCCACAGCGTCTATGACTTTCGCATCACCTGCCCCATTGCCACGCACTTTGATGGAGAACGGGTATGCACCCAGTGCCTGGACCAGAGCGCACTCGGGATATTGAAGCGCAATTGTCGCGGTGCCCTTGCGGAAAACGTGGCTTTTGCGCTGCGCTATGAGGTGGCCCGGCATCGCGACATGTTCCGGCGCTGCGTTTCACAATTCATCGTGTTGACCCCGTTTACGGGCGATTGGCTGGTGCGTCAGGCGGGGATCGAACCGGACCGAATTTGTGTCAATGAATGCGTCATCCCCGCGCCGCGTCCGCCAGTTGATCCTGCCGCCTCGCAGCGGGCCGGTTTTGCAGGCCGCTACGTTACCGAAAAAGGCACGCAGGTCTTTGTCGAAGCCGCCGCCAAAATCGGCATCGCTGCTGAAATCGCAGTACCGGCCGGCACTGCTACGGAGGAGCTTGAGCGGCTTGGGGCCAATGTGACCGTCACTCAAAGCCGCGACCAATTGATTGCCTTCTATCGCTCATGCCGCTTTGTCGTTGTGCCAAGCCTGTGGTTTGAAACCTTTGCAATCGTCGCAGCGGAAGCCATGGCCGAAGGGGTACCGGTGATCGCATCGGATATCGGCGCGCTGCGCGATACAGTGCCTGAGGGCGAGGCACAACGACAAAGCGGCATGAGCGATAGAAGGCAATCAATTGGTCGCGGCTTTGAGTGACGGTCACCTTGGCCCCAAGCCGCTCAAG
>JBCBKF010000024.1:0-15094 GCA_038522255.1 Pseudomonadota bacterium | reverse complement strand
CGTAATATTGCGCCGCCCACATCTGGTGTTGACCGACCTCGGTCGAGACGATGGGCTCGCGGTGCTTGGTCAGCGCGTGCAGCCGCTCGATCGCCTTTTGCGGCATGATCATGTCCGGATGCTTTACCGATTTCTCAGGATAGGCGAGGCATTCGCGCGCGCGCCAGCCGGCGATCCGCGCCTTCCATTCGCCCAGATCCTGAGCCTTGCGGTCCCCCCATGCGGCGATCAACTGTCCCAGCACCGCCGCGCAATCGCCGACAAGGCCGAGGTCCACCGGCACCACTTTGTTGATCGAGCTGCGATCAATATCGATGTGGATCTTCTTGGAGTCCGGCGAAAACGCATCGAGCCGCCCAGTCACCCGATCATCAAAGCGCGCGCCGATGCAGACCATAACGTCCGCGCGGTTCATCGCCATGTTCGCTTCATACGTGCCGTGCATCCCCAGCATGCCAAGGAAATCGGGATGCGTCGCGGGAAAGCAGCCCAGCCCCATCAGCGTTGAGGTGACGGGCGAGCCGGTGAGGTCCTGAAACTGGCGCAGCAGCGCGCTCGCATCGGGCCCTGCATTGATGATGCCGCCCCCTGTGTAGAGGATCGGACGCTCTGCGCCCGCGATCATCTCCACCGCTTCCGCAATCTGATCGGCGCTGGCGACCATTTGCGGGGCGTAGCGGTGGGTGGCGGTCAGCTTGGGCGCGCGGCTTTGCGAAGGCACGGCGATCTGCACATCCTTGGGAATGTCGATCACGACCGGCCCTGGGCGCCCCGTAGTGGCGATGCGGAACGCCTCTTCGATTGTCGCGGCGAGGTCTGACGGGTCTTTGACGAGGTAATTGTGCTTGGTGCAGTGGCGCGTGATGCCGATTGTGTCGGCTTCCTGGAATGCGTCCGTCCCGATCAGGTTGGTGGGCACCTGGCCGGTGAGGACCACCATCGGGATCGAATCCATATAGGCATCGGCAATCGCGGTCACCGCGTTGGTAGCGCCGGGGCCGCTGGTGACGAGCACCACACCTGGTTCGCCCGTGGCACGCGCATATCCTTCTGCCGCATGGCCCGCGCCCGCCTCGTGACGCACGAGAATGTGCCGGATGCGCTCATCCCCGAACAGCTCATCGTAAATCGGCAGGACCGCGCCGCCCGGATACCCGAATACGAACTCGACCCCCTGATCGATTAGACCCTGAACCAGTATGGCAGCTCCCGAAGGCTGGGACACGTCTCTCTCCACAATTCGCGCAGCCCCATCAACGGAGCCAAAAAAAACAGCCTGAAGCGCACATTCGCATCAGGCCGACCAAGACATTCAAGTTTGAAAAAACGCCTAGATCAACCCGCACCTGTTACAAGACGTACAATAATCATTGATCCGAGCCTTTTCCTTTCCGTGATGACCGCAAGAGGTAAACGCAATCCGGGCCAATTCCAAGCGCTTTGCGTTCGCCCACCCTCGCCCGCGTTGTGGGCTCGTTATGCGTCACAATCTAATGCGTCAACGATTAATTCTGAAATAATCCTGCGAAAAATGCCTCCAAGTCGATATTTTCGGAGTCCAATTGCGCGCTCAAGCGTGGCCAATTCTTGTCAATCTGACGCCGAAACCAGGTGTATTGGCGTTTGGCATAATTGCGGGTGGCCTGCGCGCCCGCCGCGATCGTTGCCTCGCGCGACACGCCTTCGGTTACCATGGCGGCGATCTCTGGCACGCCAATGGCGCGCATCACTGGCAGATCAGGATCAAGATTGCGTGCGAGTAGCGCTTCGACTTCCTCCACTGCGCCATCTTCCAGCATCACCTCAAAACGCGCATCGCAGCGTTCGTAAAGCCATTCGCGCGGTGGTTCGAGTACCAGCGGGAAGAGGGCGATCTCCTCAGCGATGCCGCCAGTCTTGGCCATTTGCCAATCGCCCAGAGTGACCCCGGTTGACCGCTTCACCTCAAGCGCGCGCGCAATGCGCTGGCTGTCGCCCGGCTCTAATTGAGTCGCGCGCTCAGGGTCTTCGATCAGCAAAGCTTCGTACGCGATCCCAACCGGCATGGCGCGCACCACTTCGCGAATTTCCGGCTCAATCGCAGGGATGGGAGCGATCCCTTCGAGCAGCACCTTGATATACATGCCGGTCCCGCCGACCAGGATCGGCACCGCGCCCGCTGCGTGGCATTGGGCGATCTCTTCGCGCGCAACCTCGGCCCAGCGCGCCGCGGAGCAGGCAACCGCGCCGTCCCATGCGCCAAACAGGCGGTGCTCGATACCGCTCATTTCCTCTTGTGTGGGGCGCGCGGAAAGAACGGCAAGATCAGAGTAGACCTGAGCGCTGTCGGCGTTGATGACGACCGCTTTTGCGCTGCCGGCTTCGATCCGCTTAGCGAGCGCGACCGCGACAGCGCTCTTGCCGCTGGCGGTAGGTCCTGCGATGAGCGCGACGGGACGGATTGCAGGAGTGATGTTCTTGGCCATTGTGCGGCTCATAGCAGACGAAAACGAACTGAAAACACGCCTTCAGATGGCGCGCACTGCCATGGTGGAGCGCGGGATCGCTATGGCGGAGGCTGAAACGGGCCCATCGCCTGCTGTCCTGACGCTCAGTCACGGCGATGCGGAGCAATTGCGCGGCGCGCTGGATCACATGTTTCCGGATTGTGACTGGGTGGTGACGCACGGCGATATCGGCGCGCCCAAAGTATTTATCTCGGACATGGATTCCACCATGATCGGGCAGGAATGCATCGATGAGCTTGCAGATTATGCCGGGATCAAGCCGCAAATCTCCGCAATAACCGAACGCGCCATGCTGGGCGAACTCGATTTCGAAAGCGCTCTGCGTGAGCGGGTGGCGCTCCTCGCCGGGCTGGAGGAAAGCGCGATTGATCGCTGTCTTGAAGAGCGCATTCGCCCTAATCCCGGCGCGCGCGAATTGGTAGAGGGTCTGAAAGCGCGTGGCACTCGCACAGTGCTGGTGACCGGCGGTTTTCGCCAGTTTGCCGACCGCGTGGCGGAGACGATCGGTTTTGACCGGGTGGTGGGCAACCGGCTGGCGGTCAAGGACGGCAAGCTTACAGGTGAGCTTGAAGGTCCGCTGACCGATGCGGGCACCAAAGCGCGCGTGCTGGCAGAAGAGATGGCCGGGCTGGGAGAAGGGGCGGTGAGCCTCGCCCTGGGCGATGGCGCAAATGATATTCCGATGATTGAGGCAGCGACCTGCGGCATCGCTTACAGGGCTAAGCCCAGAGCCAAGGCGGCCGCGGATGGCCGGGTCGAGAGCGGCAATCTGGCCAATGTTCTTGCCCTTTTGCCGCTTTGATGGGCGTGAGCAGACGCCATTCGCTTTGCTCACCGCTAAAAACCGGTTTAAAACGGGAGCGAAACAGGCTATTTACACTTGTGTTAGTAACTTGGCGTTAGACGCTGACCTGACCGGATTATCCAAGGCTTCATCTGTATGGCGACCAAAGATTACAGCTCCATCACCGCTCGCGACGGGACCGTTTTGCGCCACCCAGATCGCCCGCAACCGCGCTATTCGGCGCGGCGCGCGTGGAAGTATTTTCGTTTGCTGATGAAGGATAAAGAGGACACGAGCCTCGTCTTCAAGATTTTCGAGTCGCTTCCGTCCAGAACCTTCATGACGCGGGTCGAGGCTCTGGCCCTGTCTGAGCATGGCGAGGACCTGCGTTCTAGCGAGCCGAGCCTTCCCGAGATTCTCGATGACCACACTGCCTTGCGCCAAACGCCCAAGGGCAGCCTTGCGCACGCCTATTGCGATTTCATGGAAAGCGAGGGCCTGAGCGCCGCTGGCCTGGTTGCCGAAGCCGAGAAACTCGGACGCCCCAAATATCCCGATCTGGTTCAGTGGTTCGCGGAACGCTCACGCGACACCCATGATCTTTTCCACGTTCTCACCGGCTATGGCCGCGATGCCCTGGGTGAGCAGTGCGTGCTGTTGTTCACCCACGGTCAAAGTCCAAGCCACGGCCACTTGCTGATCGGCTATGCGGGTTCGTTTAATATCATGAGCGGCTTCAAAAACAGCAAGGCGCCGGTTTTGAGCGCGGTCAATCAGGCCAAGCGCACAGGTCGCGGGGCATCGCGACTGATCGAGCAACCGATCCGCGAACTTCTGAAACAGCCGCTAGAGGACGTGCGCGCTTCGCTCAATATCCCGGAGCCGACGCGCTATCGTGATTGCCACCGGATCTGGCGCAGCGAGGGGATTGATCCCTATGATCTGCTGGCCGGTCAGGACACTCAGCAAAAGGCGATGGCGGCATAGATCGCAGTCCCACGGGGCATTAAAGCCAGCTGCTGATCTGGCTGAGCGGCTTCTTTTTGAGCGCTTGCGCGGGCACGGTTGCATCCGCGCTCGGGTGGCCGACGACCACTATCATCAACGGCTTTTCCCATTCCGGGCGCTCGCACGCGTCGCGCAGAAAGCCCATGGGCGAAGGCGTGTGCGTGAGCGTTGCCAGACCAGCTTCGTGCAAGGCCGTGATCAACATCCCGCACGCTATCCCGACGCTTTCGTTGACGTAGTAATTCTGGGTCTTCCCGTCCTCCTCGATCCCGCCTTTGCGCTGCGCAAAGGCGACAATGAGGTAGGGCGCGGTCTCCAGAAAGGGCTTGTCTGCGTCGGTGCCAAGGGTCTGGAGCGCGTCGAGCCATTCCTCGCTTGCTTTGGGCGAATCGCCGTCTTCGCCATAAAAGCGACGTTCCTCGGCTTCGGCGGCCTCGCGAATAGCGCGTTTCCTTTCAGCAGAGTGCACCACCGCAAAATGCCACGGCTGATGGTTTGCCCCGTTGGGAGCGGTCCCGGCCGCCTCGATCGCCGCTTCGATGGCTTCGCGTGGCACAGGCGCATCTGAGAAATAGCGGCAGGTCCGGCGCTCTTTCAGGCTATCGCGCACTCGGCGCGCGCGGGCAACGCTTTCGGCGCCGGGCAGGGCGGTGAGCGAATAGGGGACGGTTTCGTGCTTGCGCATGGCCCAGCGCTATCGGCCAGCAGAGCCAATTTGTGAAGGGCAAGGTAGAATGCCCGCGGTACGGTGCGGGCCAGACGGGCCTATTGGCTGGCACTCGCGGTGCCTGGCGCGGTTATGCGCCTGATAGTCCAGATCGCGATACCAATTCCGCACAGCGACAAAGCAGCAGCCAGCAGATAAGGCGCGCCTGGTAAATACAGCCCTTCTTTATCGGCATAGGCGCCAAAGGTTGCAGTCATGATCAGCGGTCCGATGACGCTGGTGATGCTCATCGCGCTTGCGATTGCGCCTTGCAGCTCGCCCTGAGCATCTTCGGCGGTGCGCGCGCTCATCATCTGCTGCAGGGCGGGGAAAGTCAGCCCGCCAAGCCCGCCAAACACAATGCCGACAATCATCATCCAGCTCGATTGGGCAAAGGCGAAGAGGTAGAAGGCCGGGAAGGAGAGCGCGAAGCCCAGAAGCGCGGTGCGCGCAGGGCCGATCCGGGCGATCACTGGACCAGTCAGCACGCCTTGCACAAAGGCGATGATAATCCCGAAAAAAGCGACGCTGTAGCCAATGTGCCGTTCGCTCCAGCCAAAAACTAGCTGGGTGTGATAGGACCACACCGACATTTGCGACTGCCCGGCGAGCTGCATGAAGAACACCACTGCGATAAAGCCGATCACGATGGGATTACGGCTCATCTGGAGCAGCGTGCCCAGGGGATTGGCTCGCGCCAGGGTGAAGGCGCGGCGACGATCGCGGGGCAGCGTTTCCTTGAGGATGAAGAAGCCGATGATCGCGCCCGTAATGCCCAGCGCCGCTGCGCCGTAAAAAGGCCAACGCACGCCATATTCGCCGACGATCCCGCCAATTGCGGGGCCGATGACGAAACCGCTACCGCCCGCTGCACCCATGATGCCAAAGAACCTGCCGCGATCCTGTGGGCTGGCGACATCGGCAATGCACGAATTGGCCGCGGCCCAGCTCGCCCCCATGATCCCGGAAATAATGCGCCCGACAAACAGCCAGAACAGATCCGGTGCCATCGCCATTATGAGGTAGTCGATCCCAAGCGCAAAGAGGGTGAACAACAGGACCGGACGCCGCCCGAACCGATCTGACAGGCCCCCGATTATGGGCGCAAACAGGAATTGCATCAGCGCATAAGCGAATAGCAGCCAGCCACCGATCTCTGCAGTGCGGTCAAGCCCCTGGCCCGTCAACTCCTTCAAAAGCCCAGGTATTACGGGCACGATCAATCCGATGCCCATCATGTCGATAAACACGATCATCGCAACGAAGATCAGCGTCGATGTAGGGTCGGAACTGGTATGCCCCGAATGAGGCGGCGTCGAATGAGGTGGCGCCGATCCGTCGGAGGCGGGTGCACTCTGCGTCATTGGGTCAGGCGCGCCCTAGCCCTCCATCCAGCCGGCAAAAAAGCTGTCATGCGCAGCACGCAGGTCGCGCAATGAAGCGCCAAGCAGGCTGTCGCCGCCCACGGTGCCGATGCGGGTGAAGCCGACCATTTCCGCCTCGGGGATGTCCGGCCCTTCTGCAAGGATCCGGTTGAAGGCCTCGGCGTTTTCGGGCGAGACGGTAAGGACATAACGGGCCTGGTCTTCGCCAAACCACCATTGCGCCGACGTGTAGGCTTCGTTGGCGGTCACTTCGGCGCCGATACCGCCCAGAAGAGCCATCTCAGCCAGCGCCACGGCCAGCCCTCCATCGGAAAGATCGTGCACGGCCGACAGCAGGCCCTCGCTTATCAACTTGCGCACAATCTGGCCTGCGCCCAGCTCTGCTGCAAGGTTCACTGGCGGCGCGCGGCCCTCATCGCGGCCATGGACCACTTCGAGCCACAAGGACTTGCCCAGATGCGAGCGGGTTGGATCAGGCCTGGCCCAGAATTCAGGCGCGAGAAGATAGATCGCGTCGCCCTCGGCCTTGAACGCGGGCGTCACCATGATTGCCGCGTCCTCAAGGATGCCGACCCCGCCAATCGCAGGCGTGGGCAAGATCGCGCTGCCGCCGCCAGTCGCCTTGCTTTCGTTGTAGAGCGATACGTTTCCGCTCACGATCGGGAAGTCGAGCGCGCGGCAGGCATCGCCCATGCCTTCCAATGCGTGGACAAACTGGCTCATGATTTCCGGGCGCTGGGGGTTGGCAAAGTTGAGGCAATTGGTCACTGCCAAGGGCCGTGCGCCCACCGCGCAGATATTGCGATAGGCCTCGGCAATGGCCTGTTTGCCGCCTTCATAGGGGTCCGCGTAGACATAGCGCGGCGTGCAGTCCGTGCTGATCGCAAGCGCCCTATTGGTGCCATGGATCCGGACCACCGCTGCATCGCCGCCAGTTTGCAGCGTGTCGCCCATGACCTGGCTGTCATATTGCTCGGCGATCCAAGCCTTGGAGGCGAGATTGGGCGAGGCGAGCAGTGTGAGGAGGTCCGCGCCCGGATCATCCGTACCGGGCACGTCGGTCATCGGTGCGATGCCCGCCCAATCTGCATAGTCCTCTTTCGAGATGTAGGGCCGGTCATATTCGGGCGCGTCAGCGGCCAAGGGCCCGAGCGGGATGTCGCACACGACTTCGCCATCGAATTCGAGCACCATGCGCTGGGTATCCGTCACTTCGCCGATGATAGCGAAATCAAGCTCCCACTTCTCGAAAATTGCCTGAGCCATTGCCTCCTTGCCGGGCTTCAGCACCATCAGCATGCGTTCCTGGCTTTCCGACAGCATCATCTCATAGGGCGTCATGCCCTCTTCGCGACAGGGCACCTTGTTCATGTCCAAGCGGATGCCAGCCTTGCCATTCGTCGCCATTTCGACGCTGGAGGAGGTGAGGCCCGCTGCGCCCATATCCTGGATCGCAACGATCGCGTCGGTCGCCATCAGCTCGAGGCACGCCTCGATCAGCAGCTTTTCGGTGAAGGGATCGCCGACCTGCACCGTGGGACGCTTGGCTTCGGCGTCCTCTTCGAAATCCGCGCTCGCCATGGTCGCGCCGTGAATGCCATCGCGTCCGGTTTTCGAGCCGACATAGACGATCGCATTGCCGACACCGCTGGCAGCCGAATAGAAGATCTTGTCCGCATCGGCGACGCCCACGGTCATGGCGTTGACCAGAATGTTGCCGTCATAGGCGGGGTGGAAATTGGTCTCACCCCCGACAGTCGGCACGCCCACGCAATTGCCATAGCCGCCAATGCCAGCGACCACGCCTTGCACCAGATGTTTCATCTTGGGGTGATCGGGCCGACCAAAGCGCAGCGCGTTCATGTTCGCCACCGGCCGCGCGCCCATGGTGAAGACATCGCGCAAGATACCGCCAACGCCCGTCGCAGCGCCCTGATAAGGTTCGATGTAAGAGGGGTGGTTGTGGCTCTCCATCTTGAAGATCGCCGCCAGTTTTTGTCCGTCTGGCCCGTCACCAATATCGATCACGCCGGCGTTTTCGCCGGGCCCGCAGATCACCCATTCCGCTTCGGTCGGGAGCTTCTTCAGATGCAGGCGCGAGCTCTTATACGAGCAATGCTCGGACCACATGACCGAGAAGATGCCCAGCTCAACGAGGTTGGGCTCCCGGCCAAGGCCGGCGAGCACACGGTCATATTCTTCAGGTGAAAGTCCGTGACTTTCGACGATTTGAGGAGTGATTTCGCTCATGAAAATGCCCTTAGGTCAGGCGCTGGAAGCCGCCAAGCCGCCACTGCGTGCAAACTGGCGATTCTCGCCGACCCACGCGGCGAGCGCCGTCAGAACGCCGAAGGCAATCAACCCCTGCAGATACAAGACAAGGCCTGCCTCTTGCGGATGGGGGGCGAACCAATTGGTCGCTTGCAGGATCAGAAGCACGGCCAGCAAAACATAGGGCGGAGCTAAAGGACCGCGCGTGCGATAGACATAATACGCAAAAGCGCTCAGCGTTAGCGCGAGTTCCAATGGCATCGCGATGGCGGGGTAGTTCCAAAGCCCAAGCCCAAGATAAGGCTCTGATCCGTGCAGGGTGAGGTCAGGGCGATGCACCAGCAGATCAAGCAGATAATGCGAAAAGACCACGACCCCGGAAAGCGCGGCTGAAATCCGGTTGCGCGTGATCAGGTAGATCAAAACGCCAAACGCAATGGCCCATACAGCGGTCCCAAGGGTTGAATGCGTGAAAGGGTAGTAATACAGATCAAGCGGCACCATCACGGTCGCCTCAGGATCAACTCTGACCTTTTCGATGCCAAGGAGTGCAAAAATGAAAAAGGCCCAGTCGACCAATTGCGCTGCGATGAAAACTGTTGCGAGCCGCGGCGCTCGCGGACCCAGGGCAGCAGCGACGAAAGCGGGCGCAAAGTGGCCAATGAACATGGTGGCGGCTGCTCCTTCTTCAGGTTTTTTGGCCGGCTATCTTCAGGCTCGCCCAAGTTGCAAGAGCGCTGGTCACCCCCGTTGCAAAGGCGCCCCATGCAATATCGGCGAGCGTGATATGCGTGGCCCAGACCTTGAACACGGCCTGGCTGGTCAAATCGAAGGTGGCGTAGCACAACGCGCCAAGGATTACGCCATTGATTAAGGCCGACCCAACGCTTGATTTTTCAAGGCCGGGACGAATGGCGAACCAGACCATGCCCGCGAGGTAAAGGAAATAGAAGACACCCGCTGCGCCAAGATTGATTGTGTCCGCCATGATTTCACCGATGATCGGCTGGTAGAGATTGGGCCCCGCCCAACTCAGCCACATTGCATCAAGCGCCCCGAACACAACCGCAGCGAAGCCGTAAGCGATCACATATTTCATCATTTTGCTCTTCCCTTGTTGGCGTGCAGCCTTGACCGGGTGCCCGGGCGTGGTCAATGCTGGCGACCATGGACGAGGGACAACAAGCCGCCGCAAGCGGGGGCGATATCGAGCAGATGAGCTTTGAAGAAGCGCTGAGTGCGCTCGAAGCGATCGTGACGCAGCTTGAACGCGGCGACGTCCCGCTCGACCAATCCATCACGCTGTACGAACGCGGTGAAAAATTGCGCGCGGCCTGCCAGAAACGGCTCGATGCGGCGCAGGCGCGGATCGAGAAGATCGTGACCGGCGCCGATGGCTCGGTTTCCGGCACAGTGCCGCTTGACGGAGTTTCGTGAGGCGATGCTGGTGGGGATTGAGGGGGACCTGCTCGCGGACGGCCTGAAACGCGTCCAGCGCGAAGTTGATGCGGTGTTCGACATGCTGATGCCAGTGCCGGACGATACGCGCGCGCGGCTTGTCGAAGCGATGCGCTACGCTGCGATCGGCGGGGGCAAGCGAGTGCGACCGTTGCTGGTGGTCAGCACCGCTGACCTGTTCGGGGTGTCGCGCGATGCTGCATTGCGCGCCGGAACTGCGGTGGAGGCGATCCACGTCTATTCGCTGATCCACGATGATCTGCCGTGCATGGACGATGATGACCTGCGCCACGGCAAGGCGACACTGCACCACGAATTCGACGAGGCAACCGCTGTGCTGGCAGGCGATTCGCTGCACGCACTGGCATTTGAAATTCTAACGGACACAAAAACCAGCAGCGATCCTTTTACCCGTTCAGAACTTATTGCAACGTTGGGCCGCGCGAGCGGTATGAACGGCATGGCGGGCGGTCAGATGATGGACATGGTCGCGGATGAAGAGGGCGTCGATTACGACCTTCACACCATCACCCGGCTGCAGCAATTGAAAACGGGAGCGCTCTTGGCTGCGAGTGTGGAAATGGGCGCGATCCTTGGCAAGGTGCCGCCAGAGGGCCGCGGTCATCTGCGCGCCTATGCGCGCGATATCGGACTAGCCTTTCAGATCGCCGATGATTTGCTTGATGTCGAAGGGGACGCAGAGAAAGCGGGCAAGGCGCTGCGCAAGGACGAGGCGCAGGGCAAGCAGACGTTTGTGACCTTGATGGGCGTCGACAAGGCCCGGGAACAGGCCCGCGCGCTGGTGAATCAGGCGATCGCGCATTTGAGCGCGCACGGCAAGGAAGCTGACACCTTGCGCGCTTTGGCCCGGTTTGTGATCGAGCGCGACCGGTGAGGGCGGCATTCTGTATCGCTTCCGTCGCGCTTGCGGCGCTTGGCGGGTGTTCATCAGAGCCGGAAGCGGATGGCTCAACTCGCGAGATGGGGGAACCGTTCTCTCTCACGCCTCCACCCGAGGTCGCTGATAAAAGCGCAAAGGCGCTTGTCGATTTGCTGGTGGACCGCTTCGATGCCAGGGAATGCCTCGAGGCAGATGTGTTGGCGATGATGAGGAAAACCGAGCCGGATGGCGCTGTCATGATCGTTCGCGCTTACGAAGCGCCCATTGCGTGCGCTGAGGATTTGGGCAAAGCTTTTGACACGCTTGGTTTTACCGAGGAGGAGCCGGGTATCTTCTCGGGTCAGTCGGCTGACGGGACGCGCGACAGGGTTTTGATCGAGCCGTCTGAAGATGGTCGGCGCGCCGGGATCGAATGGGAGATGGATGCATCATGACACGCCGCGTGGGCATTTATCCTGGCACGTTTGACCCCATCACTCTGGGCCATGCCGACATCATCCGGCGCGGGTCAAAACTGGTCGACTGGCTCATCATAGGAGTGACCACAAATCCATCGAAGAACCCGATGTTCTCTACTGAAGAACGTTTCGCCATGGTGGAGAGGGAGGTTGCTGGTCTGGGTCTGGGCAATGTCGAGGTGTTGGGGTTCAACGCGCTGCTCGTCAAATTTGCGCAGGTACAGGGCGCAAGCGTCATCATCCGTGGTCTGCGCGCGGTGGCGGATTTTGAGTACGAATATCAGATGGCGGGCATGAACCAGCAGCTGGACGACGATGTTGAAACCGTCTTCCTGATGGCCGATGTCGGGCTGCAGCCGATCGCAAGCAAGCTGGTGAAGGAGATCGCGCTTTACGGCGGCGATATCTCAAGGTTCGTGAGCCCACCGGTAGCCGAAGACTTGCTGGCGCGAGTCAAGCAGTTGGGCCCCAAGGGCGATTACTGAGGCTCGCGCCTTGTGCAATGGCAATCGGGGATGCGCCGCTTATCGTTCATTGAAGTGTCAGCCGCCTGCCGTTAGAGGCGCAAGGACAACCGCGTTTGTTGAAATGAAGACACCCATGATGCTCCGACATACAATTACGGCGACGGCGCTTGCGCTGGCCGTGGCTTTTCCCGCTTCCGTGATGGCTCAGGACGCTGAGAACGTGCCTGATGCGTCCGAAGCGCCCGATCCGGCGACAGAAGAAGCCGCGCCCGAAGCGCCCGAAGAAGAGGCTCAACCGACACGGGCTGCTTTCTTTCCGCAGATCAATTATGACACGACAGCCGATCCGGACGATATCTGGGTGCTGGACCTTTCCAATGGTGAGCGGATCAAGATCCGGCTGATGGACGAATGGGCACCGACACATGTGGAGCGGATCAAGACCCTGACACGCCGAGGATTTTACGATGGCGTGATTTTCCACCGCGTGATCGATGGCTTCATGGCTCAGGGCGGCGATCCTACCGGGACCGGGCAGGGCGGTTCAGCGCTTCCCGACCTTGCCGAGGAATTCAACCCCATGCCGCATGTGCGCGGCACCGTTTCAATGGCGCGTGCCGCGGAAGAGGACAGCGCAAACAGCCAGTTCTTTATCGTTTTCTACCCGCGCTTCAGTCTCGACAAGCGCTACACGAATTTCGGCCGGGTGATTGAGAACATGGCCGGTGTCGACACGATTACGCGCGGCGAGCCGCCGCAGAACCCAACGCGCATCTTGCAGGCCTCGCTTGCCAGCGACAACAAGCCGCCGCCAACCGCGCCGGCCGCTCCGGTCGAAACCGATATCACCGCCGACCTCCTGAACGCGCCGCTGTAAGCGCGTAAAGATCGGTGCCGGGGCGCAAGGGGGACTTCGCGTGCGCGTTGACCTGTTTGATTTCGAGCTGCCTCAGCAACGCATAGCTTTGCGCCCGGTGCGGCCGCGCGATGCGGCGCGAATGCTGGTCGTTCGCGGTCAGCAGGCTCCGATGGAAGACCGCGGCGTACTCGACCTGCCGGCCCTGCTCATGCCGGGCGATGCGCTGGTCTTCAACGATACGCGGGTCATCCCAGCGCAGCTCGAAGGGCGGCGCGCCAGCGGTGAGGCGCGGATCGGAGCCACCTTGCACAAACGGATTGATCTGCGCCGATGGCAGGCCTTTATCCGCAATGCAAAGCGCGTGAAAGAGGGCGATCAACTCGTCTTTGGCGGCGGCGTCACCGCCATCGCTGAGGTGCGCCATGCCGACGGTTCGATCACGCTGTTGTTCGAGGGTGAAGAGCCGGTTGAAGTCTTGCTCACCCGCGCCGGGACCATGCCGCTCCCGCCATACATTGCGCAAAAGCGCGGCGTTGATGCGCGCGATTACGAGGACTACCAGACCATGTTCGCCGCCGAGGATGGCGCGGTCGCGGCACCCACCGCCTCGTTGCATTTCACCGATCGCCTGATCGACGCACTTGATAAACGCAGCATCCAGCGCGAGACGCTGACATTGCATGTGGGGGCGGGGACGTTCCTCCCGGTGAAGGCCGACGATACCGATGACCACGCGATGCATTCCGAATTCGGACGGATCGATGCGGGCACCGCGGATCGTCTTAATGCTGCTCGTTCTGCCGGAGGGCGCTTGATCGCGGTCGGCACCACCTCGCTGCGCCTGCTGGAAAGCGCCGCGCGCGAAGACGGAGTGATCGAAGCCTTTGCGGGCGACACGGACATCTTCATCACGCCGGGTTATGCCTTCCGCGCGGTCGACGGGTTGATGACCAATTTCCACCTGCCCAAATCCACTTTGATGATGCTGGTGAGCGCGCTGATGGGGCGTGAACGGATGATGGAAGCCTACGCGCACGCAATCGAAAACGAATACCGTTTCTACTCATATGGTGACAGCTCGCTGCTTCTGCCCTAGCGGGCATGGGCACGCATGTCCGAACCCATCCTCTCCCTTCGCGGCCTTACCAAGGTTTATTCCGGCGGCGTGAAAGCGCTCGATGCGGTCGATCTCAACATCCATAAGGGTGAGATATTTGCTCTTCTCGGGCCAAACGGAGCGGGGAAGACCACGCTGATCGGTGCGGTATGCGGGCTGGTGCGCCCCACTGCAGGAACGATGAGCGCCTTTGGGCACGACCTTGCGAACGATTGGCGCCGCGCGCGTGGTCGCATCGGCCTTGTCCCGCAGGAGATGGCGACCGACATGTTCGAGACGGTCTGGCGCTCGGTTTCCTATTCGCGCGGGCTGTTCGGATATCCCAAGGACAAGGACAGGATCGAGGACATTCTGCGCTCGCTTAGCCTGTGGGAGAAGAAAGACAGCCAGATCCGCGAGCTCTCTGGCGGGATGAAGCGCCGTGTCCTGATCGCCAAGGCGCTCGCCCACGAACCCGAATTGCTCTTCCTCGACGAGCCGACAGCAGGGGTCGATGTCGAATTGCGCAAGGGAATGTGGGATCAGATCGCTGCTCTGCGTGAGCGGGGCACGACGATCATCCTTACAACCCACTATATCGAGGAGGCGGAGCTGATGGCCGATCGGGTTGGCATCATCCGTTCCGGCCGCATCCTTATGGTCGATGACAAGACCGCGATGATGCAGCAGCTTGGCAGCACGGAGGCCGTGCTTGACCTTGCCACGCCCCTGGACGTGGTGCCCGAGGCTTTGTCGAACTATCCGCTCGAACTGGGTAAGGGCGGGGCAACGCTCATCTATCGCGGCGGCGGTGGCGGCGAGAGTGGCGGCGGGCGCGCTCAGGTGGCCGATCTCACCAAGGCGCTGATCGCCAACGGTATAGAATTCACCGGGATCGACATTCACGACAGTTCACTCGAAGACATCTTTGTGGACCTGATGGCCCAGGGAGACGCGGCGTGAGTTTCAACCTCGAAGGGGCCTGGTCGATCTACAAGCGCGAGCTGATGCGCGCCTTTCGCACAGCGTTTCAGTCCATCCTTGCACCGGTGCTGACGACCTCGCTCTATTTTATCGTGTTCGGCACCGCCATCGGCAGCCGGATGCCGGCGATTGGCGGGGTCGAATACGCTGCCTTCATCATTCCCGGCCTGCTGATGCTCACCTTGCTGGGAGAGACCACCAGCAATTCCA
>JBCBKF010000023.1:0-15119 GCA_038522255.1 Pseudomonadota bacterium | reverse complement strand
AGGATCTGCTGAATCAAGTGCACGACGTGCCGATCCTCGCTTGCGCTCTGGGTGATCCCGTCCGCGCCTATGCGATAGGGAAAGCCGAAATGGGTCATAGCGCGGTCACCTTTGCCTGGACGGGATCACCCAGAGCGCAAGCGAGGATCGGCACGTCGTGCACTTGATTCAGCAGATCCTCTTCACCCGGCGCGGCGAGCGGCGCAATCGTCCCGAATTCGGCGCCGGCGTACATGAAATGGTGTTTTCCGAAAACGCGCCTGAAATCGCAGCGGCGGCGCGCAACATGGTTCAGGCGAACCTGCAGCAATGGCTTTCCCCACGGCTCGAAATTCGTGCAGTGTCGGCTGAGGCGCGTGACAATCTGCTCGTGATCGCGGTGCAGTATCGCCACACAGATCAGGAAGACATTCGCACCGTTACTGTGGAGCAGGCGCTGTGAGCGGCGCGCGGCAATCCTGCGGAACCAGCCTGCGGCGCCAGCGTGTGGCGGAAAGCACCGTTTTGCTCGGCGGGCTTGAGATCAATGGCATCGATTTTGTCGAAGTTGTCGATGAGGCCGCTCCATCAGAGGCGCTGCGCCAGCGCATCCTCGAAGTGGCGTTCCTCAAGGCCGCCGGGGTCAGCGATGCAGGTCTGCCGATCCTCAACCCCGGCAATTTCGAGATTTCGGGGGGATCGCGCATAACCGGGATCGTGGTCGAGGCTGTAGAGCTTGGCGGCGCGGCCAATGTCCTGCGGCTGACGTTGAACAGGAGCGGGGACTTTTCGCCATACGAATTGCGGCTGCTGGCGACACCAGGAGCAGACACTCCGCCGGTCAACATGGATCCCCGGCTGAGCTGTGTGTCCTTCGCCTTCAAAGTCGAATGCCCCAGCGACTTTGACTGCAAGGAGCCCGAGAGCGAGGCGCCTGATCGACCCACCGGCCCGCCGCTCGATTATCTGGTGCGCGATTATCAGGGTTTTCGCCAGCTCATGCTCGACCGTCTGGCGGTCACTGTGCCCGACTGGACCGAACGCAACCCGGCGGACCTTGGCGTCATGCTTGTCGAAGCGCTGGCCGATGCGGCGGATCGCGCGAGCTGGTTTCAGGACGCGGTGGCAACCGAGGCCTATCTTGGCACATCGCGCCTCTCGCAATCGCTGCGGCGTCATGCGCGGCTGCTTGGTTATCAGCCATCACGCGGCAGCAATGCGCGCGTTGCTGTGGCGATTGAGGCGGACAAGAACGATTTGAGCGGCCAGGCCGTGCCCAAAGGTACGCGCTTGCTGACCTCGCCGATTGAGAGCCGGGTCCAGTACCCCGCAGCGCTCAAACGCGCGGCTGAACCGTTTGAGGCGATGGTCAATGCGGGCTCTATCGTGTTTGAGACGCTGGAGCTCCTCCCCACGCTTAGGCCCGCCCGAAACGCCATGCGCATCCATGACTGGGGCGATGCTGCGTGTTGCCTTGCCCCCGGTGCGACTGAAGCATGGCTGGTGCGCCGCGGGGCACCATTGGGACTTGCCGTTGGCGATTGCGTGATCCTTGAAGAAGTAATCCCCTTTGGCGGGACGAAGGATGACTATCCTGATCCAGCCCACCGCCAGCTTGTCCGTCTCACCGAAGTCGAAACTGGCCTGCGGGATGAGGTGATGGGAGAAAATCTTGTCCGCATCCAATGGCACAGCGATGACGCGCTCGCCTTTGCGCTCAACATTGCGGGGTCCTATGAAGAACCGGGCGCTCTTGTACGGGGCAATGTGGTACTCGCGGATGAGGGGCGGACGCTCGATTTCACCGCGGATGAGGCGGACTGGCGCGAGGATGAAATCACGCTGCGTGCCAATGCGCAAGGCGGCGTGTTCGGCGATGATGGCCCCGGCACTTCGCGTCGGGTGCGGCTGGGCACGGACGCACTCGCTCATGCCCGCTCTTTTGATCATGCAACAGCGCGCGCGCAGCCAGCGACTGCATTCCTGAATTCCATTGAACCGGCCCTGGCGCAGGTAATGCTCGAAGGAGCCGGACAAGTCTGGCATGCACAGCCCGATCTGCTGTCCTCTGATCGTTTTGCCACCAATTTCGTGGTCGAGCCGCGCGAGGGAGGTGGCAGCTATGCCCGCTTTGGCGACAACACCCTTGGGCGCGAGCCTGCTGCCGACACCGCGTTCAAGGCACGGCTGCGGGTTGGCGGCGGTGTGCGCGGCAATGTTGGCTCGGATGCCATCCGCCATATCCTGTTGGACGATGGCCAAGCGATCAAGAACCTGCGCAACCCGCTTCCTGCGACCGGGGGAAGCGCGGCGGAGACCAAGGCACGCACGCGCGTTTCCGCGCCTCACGCGTTTAAGGTGCAACGCCGGGCGGTCACGGCGCAGGACTATGTCGACGCGGCAGCGCAGCACCCGGATGTTGTGCGCGCCTATGCCCGGCGGCGATGGACTGGCAGCTGGTACACGATCACCCTGGCTGTTGACCTCATAAACGGGGCGCGGGTCAATTCGGTTTTTGCGCGGGACCTCACGCGCTTTCTCGAAGAGCGTCGCCTGGCGGGGCATGATGTCAAGATTGTTGATCCGATCTTCGTCCCGCTCGATATCGTCTTGTTTGTCTGCGTGAAACCGGAGTCTTACGCGCCTGCCGTGGAACGCGAATTGCTGCGCGTCTTCTCCGCCCGGCCGCTGGGCAATGGGAAGCTTGGATATTTCCATCCCGACGCGCTGCAATTTGGCGAAGACGTCGCGCTGTCGCCGATTATCGCGCGCGCTATGCAGGTGGAAGGTGTGCAATGGATCGGTATGGCAAACCACGAGGGAGCCGAGATCGGACGGTTCCGTCGCACTGATCAGCCAGACTTTGACTATGATGATGCAGGTGCGATCCCGATCTTTGATGGCGAGATTGCGCGGCTCGACAACGATCCCAGCTATCCTGACCTGGGGACGCTTCGCTTCGTTGTGGAAGGGGGGCGCTGACCATGCACAAGAAACCCGACAATTCGGTATGCGGCGCGCGCGATCTTTCGCCCAGGCGCCCCAGCAACCCACCGGGCCGGCGAGAGATAGACTACCGCATCGGTACGCAAGGTGAGTTTCTGGAACGTATGCTGTGGCGGGTGCCGCGCCAGGACGTTCCCGCCGGCGATTTTGGCCCGCTCGCCTTCCCGCTCCGCGGTTTACGGGCGGACCGCGAGGGTGAACCGACGGGCGGTCTGCTGGACGCCTTCGCCTGCTCGCTGGATATCCTTAGCTTCTATTCCGAGCGAATCGCCAATGAGGGTTACCTGGGCACCGCGACTGAGCGCCGCAGCCTGATCGAACTTGCGGCAGCCATCGGTTATGGTTTTGCGCCCGGTGTCGCGTCGAGCAATTACCTCGCCTTCACGGTGGAGGACAAGGACGATCCCTATCGCCGCGTCGATGTGGAACCGGGCGTGCAGGCGAGCTCGATCCCGCAGGTCAAGGACGCGCTGCCGCAGACCTTTGAAACGCTTGAAGGGATCACCGCGCGCGGCGAATGGAACGCGATCCGGGCGCGCAGCGTGCGCGATCAACCGCTCGCGCTTTACGTCAGCGATAACGCAGAGGACCCCGCAAACGGATCGCTGTACCTGTTTGATCTTGATAACAGTTTCGATGTCGAAGAGCCGCTGCCCGAAGGTTTCGTCACGATCACCGATGAAAGCGATCTCGGCAATTTTCACGCGATCACGCCCGGTCTCGATCTCGCCGCCAGCCTGCAACAGCGCAAGGCGGATGTGCTGACTAACAGTGAGATAGAGCCTGTCCTGCGCGCTTTGCCGGTGAATGAGGTGTTTGTCTCAGGCCTTGGTCTGGCTCTGGTGCCGGGTCAGCGGATCCTGGCCGTTGCGCGCTCTGGTGAGGACAGCGATACAAAGGCGGAACCCTTCCGGATCGAGAAAGCCGAAGAGCTGCGCGAATTTGGCCTGACGCGGCTTGTCCTGGCCAGGCATGGCAGCGAACCAGGCAAGGTGAGCCGGGCGCCACGCTTTGTGTCGCCTCGATTGAAGCCGGGTTCGATCTCCACGGCCAACGTGTTGCTTGGCAGCGTGAGCGTCGACAAATATGTGCGCGGCACGGCGTGGACTGGCGATGGCCTGTCCGCCTTTGTCCGCACCCAGTCCTGGTCGCGCGCCAAGACGATGACGATGCTGCGCCGGCGGCTGAGCCCTGTTGTTGGGCCGGGCGGCGATGCGGCGGCGGTCACCGGCTTTCACGTGATGCGTGAGGATGCGAGCGTATTTGGCGCCAATGCGCCTTTGCATGACACGATTTCCTTTGGGCAAAAGCCGGATGGCGCTGCGATCAAGACGCCATTTGATGAAGACTGGGACGAGGTGCCAAGGCCGATCTGGGCAAATGCCAAGAATGAGCTGCACCAGCAGAGCGCTCAGGTATTTTTGGAGCGCGAGGTGAAGGCGGCGCAGCCCGGCAGCTGGGCGATACTTGAAAATGCCAAAGGCGAGACCAAAGGCCTGCAAGTGACCAATGCGGCCACGCAGTCGCGTTCGGATTACACCATCAGCGGCAAATCGACGGGGCTGACCTTTGCCGATCCTGAGGGCGAGGCACTGGCGCCGCCTCAGCCTACGTCCGGAAACGCGCTCAACGCCTTTACGACCCGCGATACGCAGGTTTTCCTCGCTTCAGACGCCTTGCCCATGGCCGGGATACCGCTCGACCGGGTCCTGGCGCCGGATTTGCTCGAGCTTGATCTTGATAGCCTTTATCTCGATCTTGAACGCGGGCGCCCGATTTCCCTGACGGGCGCGCGCGCGGACGCTGAGGGGATTGAAGGTAGCGAGACCGCGATCATTCGCGAAGTGCTCCACATAGACGGGGTCACCCGGCTCCTGCTCGAAACCGCCCTGATCTACGCCTATGAGCGCACAAGCTTGCGGATCAACGCCAATGTGGCGCTCGCAAGCCATGGCGAGACGGTCGAAGAGGTTCTGGGCTCTGGGGATGCAACAGCAGCCAATCAGACCTTCACGTTACGCCGTGTGCCTTTGACCTATATTTCCGCAGAAACAACCGGCGGACGCGCCACGACCCTGGTGGTGCGGGTGGATGGCGTTGCCTGGACCGAGGTGCCGACCCTGTTTCACGCCGGCCCGCATGATGCCGTATTCGAAACCCGGCTGGACGAGGAGAACACGGTGACCATCCGGTTTGGCGACGGGGTCAAGGGTCGGCGCTTGCCGACTGGCGAGCTTAATGTGGCGGCGGCCTATCGCACGGGTACGGGTCTTGTGGGACATGTGCCGGCGCGCAGTGTCACGCAACTGAAGACCAAACCCCTTGGCATACGCGCGGTGACAAACCCGTCGCCTGCGACGGGCGGCGCTGATCCCGAGGGCATGGATGAGGCACGCATCAACGCCCCCAAAACGGTGAAGACGCTGGGCCGGGTCGTATCGCTTTCCGATTACGAGGACTACGCGCGCAACTTTGCCGGAATTGGCAAGGCGAGGGCCGTGCAGCTGTGGTCAGGCCAAAGCAAGCTGATCCATCTCACGATTGCGCCGGAAACCGATATCGATCTCACCACCGACGCGCCGATCCTGTCTACCCTTGCGCAGGCGCTTGACCGGGTTCGTGATGTCGCACGTGCGGTTGTCATCCAGCCCTATGCGCGCGTCTACTTCCGCATTGCCGCACGCGTCCTGGTGGCAAGCGCTTATCGCCTGGCCGATGTGGAGCGCGATGTGCGCGCGGCTATCGAGGCCGAATATGCGTTCGAAAACCGTGGGCTGGGCGATCCGGTAAGTTCTGCAGGCGTGATTGCCCTGGTCCAGTCCGTGCCCGGCGTGGTGGCGATGGACCTGGACGGCCTCGAGCGAATTGAAGGCGGGGATGTCATCGACAACACCGATCCGCCCGATCCGAGCGTGGTGCTCAAGTCGGCTGCAGCAACCGGTCCGGGAAAGCGACAGGACGGCGAATTTGCAGCGGCCGAGCTGGTTCTGATCCTGCCTTCGGCCATCAGTCTGACGATGGAGTACGCCGATGCGTGATCGTCGCTCTTCCCCACTGTTCGATGCGGTCCCGTCCTATCTGCGCCTGCGTGATGGGCAGGAGCAGCGCGCGCTTGAAGCGTTGAGTGCGCTGCTGACCCAAGAGCTGCAAGTGGTCGAGCGCGATATCGATCAGCTTTATGACAACTGGTTTGTGGAGACCTGCGAACCGTGGGTCCTGCCGTATATCGCGCAAGTGATCGGCGCGCGGCCCATGCGCGAAATTGGTCCGGATCAGGCGGGACAGTTGCGCGCCTATGTCGCCAATGTGCTGCAATACCGCCAGGCCAAGGGGACCGCCGCCGCGTTGGAGCAGGTCGCGCGCGATGTGACCGGATGGCCCGTGGTTGTTGTCGAATTCTTCAAGCAGCTCACGACAGCGGAAAACGTGAACCACTTACGAGGTGCGCGCCCTGTCACAGCCAGCGTGCGGCGCGAGGCCCGGCCTGAACGCGCGCACCGCCCGTTTTCGCGCGCATCGCACGTGCCTGCGGCGGGCCGGGCAGATGGGTATGCAGGGCGCTTCAACATCCCAAATCTGGGTCTGTTTGTCTGGACGCGGTCAGCCCAGCCGCTGTTCCCCATGATCAGCGAGACCGATGGCTACCTTGGCGGGCCGATCCCGTCTTTCCTTACTGCAGATGGGGTTGTGCGACGCTTCGATCCGCTGGGGCGCGATCTGCCACTGGTAAACCTGCCCCTGCCCGATACGCAGATCGCTGAGCGGGTTTCGCCTCTCAACGTGCCGGAAAACCTGCAAAGGCAGCCGCTCGCTGATGAACTTGACAGGATACGCGATGGGTCAATCACCGCACCGCAATGGTTTTCGCAGCAACCCGTGCTGCGCGTGCGGCTTGGCGGCGCCGAGGTTCCGCCTGAAAAGCTGTTTTGCTGCAACCTGGCCGAGGGGGCCGATGGCAGCGTGCGCAGACCATCAGATGCCGGTTCGGTGCTGTTTGATCCGGTGCTCGGCCGACTGTCGCTGCACGCAAGCGATGCAGGCAAGGCAGTCGAGACAGGGTTTGCCCACGCGCAGCCATTTGATGTGGGTGGAGGACCATATGACCGCCGATCCTCGCTTGAGACCTGGTGGAGCGACTTTTTCGTGCCCGGGGAAGCGCCTCCGTGGCTGATTGGCGTCACGCAGCGCGCCGAACTGCACATCGACGATCCGGAATTGAGCGTGACGGTGGTGGGCACTCTGCGCGAGGCGGTGGCGCGTTGGAATACGCGAACGCAAGGGTCACGCGGGGTCATCATCATCTTCGATAGCGCGACCTATCCGGAGGCGATCACGGGCACGGTTGGCACGATTGATCTCACCAACGGCGCGCAATTGGCGATCCTCGCAGCGGACTGGCCCGGCGCGCCGCAACCCGACGGCACACTTCGCCGCTCAGCCGATGCCGTGTCGCCGGCGCTGTGTCGGCCTTATGTCGCCTCGCGGGTCAAGGTCCGGGCGAGTTCGGGGGGCGATGACGAGCCCTCGCGCCTGGTTTTGTCCGGCCTCGCGCTCAGGGATGTGCTGATGGATCCCGGCGAAGCGGTTGACCGGCTGGAATTGCTCGATTGCACAATTGGATTTGATGGCGGCGTGTTCGGCGAAGCGCTTCGCTGCACCGGAGAAGACGGGTTCGCTCTGACGATCAGAAACTGCGCGCTTGGACGGATATGGCTGCCCAATGCCACCACGCGGCTTTCGATCAGCGACAGCGTCATCGCCTTTGGTTTACAGCCCGCACAGGGAAAGACCGTGGCGATCCGCGCGCCAGAAAGCGATCTTGAAGTGGCGCGCTGCACGATGATGGGCCAGGCGCAAACCCGCACGATCGAAGCGGAGAATTCGATCTTTGCCGGGCGACTTACGGTAGCTTTCCGGCAAACCGGCTGCGTCCGGTTCTGCTATGCGCTTTCGAGTTCGGTTATTCCCCGGCGTTATCGCTGCGTTGATGAGAAAACGAGTGCCGACGGCAGCGAGCATGGCGCGCGCCGTGTCCCCGATTTTGTCTCCGATGATTTCGGCAGGCCTGGTTTTGCCGAGCTCTCTCCAGCTTGTTCGATCGACATCCGGGAAGGGGCGGAAGGCGATCTGGAAATGGGTGTTGGCAATGATCGGCGCGTACCCGCGCGCCTGGCCAATCTGCGCGACGCAATCGTCGAGTACGCGCCGTTTGGCCTCAATTGCGGGGTAATTTTCGTTGAAGAATGAGGCATGGTCATGAGTGGTGATTTTTCACGCAGTTCGTTTGATCGCGCGAAGGCGTTCAGCCTCGTCCGGCTCCAACAGGGCCGCTTGCTGAGCGATGCGGACTTCAATGAACAAGGCGATCTGCTGCGCGATGCGGAACGGTTATCGGCGCGCGCGATCATCGGCCCGGTTGGGTTTCCACAGGACAATGCAGGTTTCGGCCTCACCGAACAAAGCTCGCTCGGCGGTTTCCTGCTGTCGCAGGGAACGGCTTTCGTCGGTGGTCGTCCGGTGCATTGTCCCGGCGTCCAGTCGCTCCAAATTCGGCGCAAGTCGGGCAGCGGTGCGAGCATCAAATGGATCGCTGAGGCCGGGCCCCCGCTAGAAGTGGGGGATGTGCTGTCAAAGTCGCAGGACGGCAGCGGCCCGATTGTGCGCGTCACCAAGAGTGCGCGCAACGAGGATGGGGAGGCACAGTTTGAAGTAACACCTGCGCTCAGCCCCCAATCCCTTACGCAAGTATGGCGCTTGGCCACCCTTGATCCTGAGCGCGGCGACCTGCCAGAGGCTCTGGGCCGCTATCTTGCCTATCTGGAAGTCTGGGATGCGAGCATTACCGCCATTGACGATACCGATCTGCTGGAAGTGGCTTTCGATGGTCCAGACACCGCGACGCGGGATCGCCTAAGCTGGCGGGTGCGGTTTGCGCTCGAAGGTGACCTGATCGAGGCGGGGCTTGGCGATGCACCGCTTACCTGCGCCGATGTTGGGGGCGAATTTGATCCGTTTGGGGATCGCGCCCTTCTGGCTGCACGCAGCGTCGTTTCCGAGAGCGAAGCCGGTCCGTGCACCTTGCCCCCTGATGCCGGGTATCGCTCCGTTGAAAACCACCTGTATCGCTTGGAAGTGCACGTGCCGCGCGCGGGCGGTGCCCCGCTGTACAAATGGTCGCGAGACAATGGCGCGCACCGAACGCGCTATACCAGAATTGAAGATGGCGCCTTGCTGGTGGACAGCCTTGGACGCGATCCGGTGACCATCTTCAAGAGCGGAGACTGGATCGAAATCCAGGATGATGCCGCGCGTGAGGCGAATGAAGCCGGATTTTTCGCTCAGATTGCCGATGCGAGCGGGCAACGGGTTGCGCTCGCGCAATTGCTGCACGCAGATGATCTCACTCCTCTCACTGCGGGGGGTGAACCGAACCTTGGCGCTCTGCCTCAGGCTGCCACGATCCGGCGGTGGGAGGGCGGTGTGCCTACCCCCATCGATATGGCGGCGGACTGGGTGGAGCTCGAATTGGGCATCGAGGTGCGCTTTCGTGAGGGCGCTTTGCTGCACGGGGATTACTGGACGATCCCCGCCCGATCACTGACGGGTGATGTGGAATGGCCGGTGCATCCCATTACCGGCGAACCCCTGGACACAGCACCACAAGGGCTGGAGCGCGCTTACGCACCGCTCGGCTTTGTCTCGTTCAGCGACGGTGACGGGTGGAGCGTTGAGAGTGATTGCCGCGTTCCCTTTGCTCCGCTCGCGGATCAGGTGCTGTTTGATTATGTCAGCGGCGATGGCCAGCAGGCCATGCCTAATGAGACAGCGCCTGAAACGCGCGTCGATCTCCTGCAGCCGCTGAAAGTCTCCGTAACGAGGGGTCGTCAGCCGGTCGAAGGCACGCGCGTGCGGTTTCAGATTGCCGCGGGCAATGGTCGCCTTGGCGGAACGCAGACCCAGCTCGATGTGATTACCGACAGCGAGGGCATCGCGCAGGCGCAATGGGCGATTGACGGCGCCGATGCCCTGCACACGGCGCTGGCGTTTCGGATCGATGCCGATGGAGAGCGTGTAGGCACGCCGGTTGAGTTTGCCGCGACCCTGTCACGTGCGCGCTCAACCAGCTTTGATCCCACGAACGCACCCGATCTTGCAGGCGCTCTCAACGTCCAGGATGCGATTGAACAATTGGCGCGCATCCAGAACGGCGGCTGTGAAACTCATATTATCACCCCGGCCACCGATTGGGTCAGCGTGCTGGCCAGCATCCCGCAAGCGGCCAATGTCAGCATCTGCTTTGCGCCCGGGCGCTACGAAACAGAGGAGACGGTGGTGGTTGCAAAACTGGGCCATGTGCGGCTCAACGGCAGTGGCAAGGGAGTGGAGATCGTCGCTCTGAAAAGCGAATGCGCGATCGAATTTGTCGATTGTCAGAGTGTCGTGGCGCGCGGTGTGT
The DNA here is from genome assembly GCA_038522255.1 of Pseudomonadota bacterium. Classification (GTDB taxonomy): domain Bacteria; phylum Pseudomonadota; class Alphaproteobacteria; order Sphingomonadales; family Sphingomonadaceae; genus Erythrobacter. The sequence continues at coordinate 4,678 of JBCBKF010000023.1, read as the reverse complement.
CCTGCTCTGCGATGGCCTTGCCCGACGCGATCACGAAATCAGGCCAGAAGTTGCAGCGTCGCGGGGCGCTTACGATCACTGGCGCGCCGGAAGTTGACGTGGCGCAGTGCCATTTTGCCTGCGGGCCGGGCAAGACCGATGAACGCACCGCTCTCACCATCCGCGCGCGGCCCGATGAGGACATCGCAGCGCCCATGCGCTGTGTGCGCGTTGCGAATTGCGAGATCGAAGTGGGCTATCGCCAGGAAGGCATCCTGGTGCATGACGCCATTGATCTTGTCATCGCTGACAATTGCGTTTCGGTTCTGCCGATCCCCGATGGCTTCAGCACGGCGGCGGACAATTTGTCCAAGAAGCAATTGGCGCAGCTGAACGGCGCGCTCATCTCCAACATCAGGACAGGCGATGCGGTGCTTGGCAAGGATGTGCGTGAAGTTCGCGTGGGCGATTTCTCGGTGACCTTTTTGAGCGCCATCCCCCAGTCAGAGTGGAACGGCGCCGTGCGCAGGTTTCCGCCGCCTGCCCAGGCCTCGCGGAACGAAACCGCTGTCAGGAGCTATTGGAATGACCTGCAAAATGCGATCGTGGAAGAGCCCGATCGCCTGCCCAGCTTTAACGATGCGCTCAAATTCGTCGGTGATGGCAATGTTGATCGCGTCGATGCGGCTAGCCGCCAGCGGATGCTGGTGCTCAAGGAAACCGGTATCGCCAAGCGCGCTGACATGGTGGCGGGCGGACGCAATGTTCTGATTGAGCGCAACGATCAGTCAGTGGCCTTTGCCTCACCGGTAAGCAATCGCCAGTGGCAGCTCATCATGAAGCGGGCGGAGGATGATCAACCGGTCAAGCCCGGAGAGGACCTTGTCAGGTATGTCAGGGATGTCGGCGATCGCCTCATGCTTGGCACCCTGTCTCGCAGCGGCTTCAACGAATTTTCCCGCTGGTTCAATTCAAACACCGGCTCGCGCAGGACGATGGCGCATCAGGCGATAATCTGCGCCGGAAGTCAGCTTGATACGGTGCGCGTCTCGGGCAACATCATCCGCGGGTTCAACACCGCGATCAGAGTAGCGCTCAGCCATGAGAACCGGTCCTTTAATGTCGGCAGCGCGACGATTGAAGACAATGTGTGTGAGCTGACAACGCCCGGTCCCGAATTGCGGTGGCTGCACGGCGTGTATGTCGGCAATGTTGATCGGCTTTTGGCGCGCAACAACCGGCTGATGCACTGGCGGGTGAGCGGCCATCACAATTCGCCGTTCGAATTCGGGTTCTGGGTATTCGGCTTCCTGGGCACGCAATTGCTGTTCAAAGACAACCGGATCGAAATCGCCAAGCGCGGTTTTCGTGTAAAGAAACTGCTCGAGGATGGAAGCGGCGATATCCCTGATGAAGAGTGGGACGACTACCACTGGCTGATGGCGGATAATCAAGTGATCGGCGCGGCGTGGCTGGATTCCACCAATCCTTTCCACCTGATGAAGTATCGCGACAATTACGGGGCCCCGCACCAGGTCCAGTAGCGTTTTTGGATTGCGTGGTGATGTTGCCGGTGATACTCTCTCAACGCTGTACATCTAGTATGGTAATTGAAAGCGAGTCGCGAATTGCTGTGGTCGGCGAGCTTCTGGTTCGAGTCCAGAGAGCGGAGGACAACCAGTTCTCCGCTCACTGGGACTGGTCCCCAATCATCAGGCTGCCCCGCTAAAAGCCGCACGCCTCCTCCCGACTATTATTTCGCCCATTCCGTTCGGCGCGAGTCCGGAACGCGGCCTGTAACCTGCCCGCCCGGTTCCGCTTTCGTGATACAGTCCAATACGCCGTATTGCGTTGCGGGGCCTAATTGAATGTATTAAAGGGACGGCATTGCGAGAAAGGCGGCGCTCATGGTGCTCTCACCATGAAGACAGCACGCCAGCTTGGGATGAGGGAAAATGGTCAAGAAGATATTGATCGGCCTGTTGGTCGGCGCGCTTGCCCTGGGGGCAATTGGCTGGTTCAATCGGGCTGCACTGCTCGAGGCATATGTCCTCAATCAAGTGCGCGCGAACAAGATGGAAGTGGGACCGAACCAGGCTGTGAACTGGGAGCAGGGACCAGACGCGCCCGCCGCCCCGCTCAACGAACGGCCACCCAACATTGTCTTCATTCTGCTCGATGATCTTGGCTATAACGATATTTCTACCTTCGGCGGCGGTGTCGGTATTCCAACGCCGAATATCGACCGGCTCGCCGCGCAAGGTGCAATTTTCAGCCAGGCCTATTCCGGCACCGGAACCTGCGCTCCCTCGCGCGCCATGTTGATGACCGGCCGTTACCCCACGCGCCATGGGTTTGAATACACGCCCACGCCCGACGGGATGACCGGCGTCCTTTCAACAATAGCGAATGCGACGGATCGTCCCCATTTGCCCGAACTCGAAACCAATCCCGACGCATCGGCGGAAGATCTTTCCTACCCTGATCAGGGTCTCCCTGGATCGGAAATCACCATTGCCGAGATCTTGAAGACTCAAGACTATCATACAATTCACATCGGCAAATGGCACCTGGGGCGCCGACCGGATTTCATGCCGAATGCGCAAGGCTTTGATGAAAGCCTGCTGATGCACAGCGCGCTCTATCTGCCTGAGAACGATCCCAATGTCGTCAACGCCAAGCTCGATTTTGACCCAATCGATAGGTTTCTGTGGGCTGCGCTGGAATACGCCGCTTCTTTCAACGGGGGCGAGCCGTTCGAGCCGGGCGGTTATCTCACCGACTGGTGGACGGATGAGACCCTCAAGGCGATTGAGGCGAACAAGAACCGTCCGTTTTTCCTATACCTTGCGCATTGGGCGCCGCACACGCCTCTTCAGGCGACCAAAGAGGATTACGAGGCCGTGGGCGACATCACGCCGCATCGCCATCGTGTGTACGCGGCGATGATCCATGCAGTGGACCGCAGCGTGGGCCGCGTGCTCGACAAGCTTGAGGAAGAGGGGCTGGCCGACAACACCATCGTCATTCTCAGCAGCGACAATGGCGGCGCGGGTTACCTTGGAATCCCGCAGGTCAATGAGCCCTTTCGTGGATGGAAGATCACCCTGTTCGAAGGCGGTATTCGCGTGCCGATGTTTGTAAAGTGGCCGGGCAAGATCGCTCCCGGAACGCAGGTGGAGACACCGGTGGCGCATATCGACCTGCTCCCTACGCTCGCGGAGGCCGCTCAGGCTCCTTTGCCAACCGACCGGGTGATTGATGGTCGCAATATTCTTCCCGCCGCCATGGGTGAGGGTGAGATCGAGCGGCCCAATGACGCGATCTTCTGGCAGACGGGCGAGTACATGGTTGTGCGCGCGGGCGACTGGAAATTGCAGCGCGATGGGCGCCAGCAAAAGAACTGGCTGTTTGATCTTGCAGCGGACCCCACCGAGCAGAACAATCTGGCTGACGCCAATCCGGAGAAGGTGGCGGAACTGTCGGCCCTGATTGACGCGCATCAGGCGGATTCTGTCGGGTCGCTGTATCCCTACAGCCTGATCAGCCCGATCCAGATCGACAAGACGGTGGACCAGGAGGCGGAAGCGGGCGATGAATACGTCTTGTGGTTCAATTGATACGCCTCATAAGAGGGCTTTATAAGCGCGTCTTTTGCCGGGTTTCGAGGCCGCTGTGAGGCCTGGGCGAGTGTCGTTTCAAACCAAAGGAGCGCGTCTGAATGTCGTTTGTCGGTAAATCGCTCGCATCCGTGTCGGCAATGGCCGGGCTTTCGGCTCTCGGCCTGTGGTCTTTGGGCGCCAAGCAGCCCTCGCGCGTCATTCACACACATGACAGCGTGATCTTTCTGGCGCTGAGACATGATGATGCATCCTATGTGAAAACGTCGGGATTCCTGGCCGACCGTTCCCTCTGGCGCGCGAGCGCGGCGTTTGCATTTATCAGCGATACTGAACACTACTGGACCGACTATCTGATCCTGCCCGATGATCCCTCAACTGCAGCTGAAATTACCGCCAGACTTGAGAGCGAGTTTGCCGATGTTTACGCGGCCAGGGTGCACTTGACGCCGATCCCGTCCATCGTGACCGGGCTTTTGCGCGCCCAGCATCTCGCCGGTCTGACGCGGCGCCCGAACGGCCCCTTGCCAGAAGGCGTAGAGGCAGTCGAAGGCCGCAGGGATGTTATGCCCACGCAGGAATCGTTCGAAAAATCGTTCGCCATGGACCCGGACACGCAGGTCACCATGGTCAATTTCCTCGCCTATTTTCCATCGGAGACGGGCGACAAAGAGCGTGGACGCAGGGCCTACCGCCGGTATGGCAAGGAGGCGATGAAGGCAGTTCACCGGGTCGGCGGCCAGTTCCTGTTTTCCGGCACGATCACCTCGGTTATTGCCGAGACAAAGCACCACCCTGCGCCGGGCGTTTGGGATGATCTGGCCGCGATGATCTACCCTGATCCGACCGCGATTTTCTACATGGAACAGAATGACGACTACAGGCGCGCGCTGGGCTGGCGCGATGAGTCCCTCGAACACACGCGGGTGATCGCGACCGTGTCGTACTGACCCCATCCGCCCGATCCCATCCGCCCGATCCCATCCGCCCGATCCCAGCCGCGGCTGTGGTGCGAATTGGGGCGCGGCGCCCGCGCTGTCTGTCTCCGGTCGAAAAGATCGAATTGTGCTGGCCGCCAT
>JBCBKF010000022.1:0-15271 GCA_038522255.1 Pseudomonadota bacterium | reverse complement strand
CGCGACCTCTCCCAGACTGTAAGCGGCGTTGGTCGCCTCCCCAGTCTGGGAGAGGTCGCGATCGCGAATACTGGTAGCTTCACCTTCGCCGATGGGCGTAGTGGTGTGTTTGCCGACGCTGCGCTTACTTACACGCGCGGCGCAGACACTGGCCTGCGAACCCGCAGAACCGCCGACTTCACCTACGAACGCGCTTCTCTTGATGGGGGTCGACCAAATCTAGCCGAGCTCTTTGATCTGTTGCGCTTGCAATACGACGTACCGATGGAACTGCTCATCGAGAGGATGGGGGGCGCCGATGCCAGAGCGCCCCTAACCCCAACTGCGTCGGGATCATTTGTAGAAAGGTGGCGTCGGCCGATTATGGAAGACATTGACGTGGAAGAGTTTGCAGAGCGAACCGGTGAACGCGTTGAGCTTAGAGGCTCCCGGCACCCACTTGATCCGGTGGAGGCTTTGCACGATCTGCCATTTGACGGGTTTGACCGTTCACCCTCACTCGCGGCAAAGGTTGCCACGATGCGCCAGGATATGGCGGCCTTCGGCGCGGAATCAGGCGTGGAACGGATGCGCGATCGCAGAGACTTTGGGCTCGCGCTGACAGATTTCTTTGTGTGATTGCAGCAGACTGCGGAGTAAAGGGTATCGGACCGGTTTGGCCGTAGCGCGGCATGAGCAGATACATTTGCTGCCACGGCCATCCGCTGGCACAGTCTGGGTTGGGCGCAATGCTCGGATCAGAGACGAGTTTGCGTTAGACTGGCAGCATCGCCACCCACCCAGTCGACACTGCAAACACGATCTCAAACTGGTTCTGTGGCCGTTCGGCTTTGACCGTACGAGCACGTCCGCGATTGAGTGCAAGGGTTGTCTATCCTCAATTCCGCTCTGCAGCTTTTGTATTACTATGATCTCTCTTCGTTGCCTTGTCCAAAGAAGCCCAACAGTCTGGTGGGTTCAAAAGTCCTCTGCTTGGCATCCAAAATGGATGGTCACCGAAATCCATTCCGACAGCAAGCAGATCATCGAGATAGACGCTGTCTACCCAAGGATCATTGGGCGTTCCCGCCACGATGATCGGATCTCCAGCAATTCCTCTCGATACGGTAGAAAGCTAAATTGCAGTCAGCGAGCGGAACCCGGCTTTCTTCTCAATGCCATTCTTATAAAGCAAGTCTTGCACTGCGTTTACTGGCCTCAGGGCCTTTCAATTGAGGCGATGCCATGGGATCCTCAGTCATCTCGGGGATCGGTCCATGTCGGACGCAAAGAGGTCGTGCCTTCTGCTTGGGCACTCGACTTTACCGCAAATCCGGATGTCAGGGCCGCGTCTGTCCGCCTCCTGAGACGATATATTTGAAACTAGTCAACTGTTCGAGGCCAACTGGTCCGCGCGCGTGCATCTTGCCCGTTGCGATGCCGATTTCGGCGCCCATTCCGAATTCGCCGCCATCGGCGAACTGGGTCGAGGCGTTGTGCATCACAATCGCGCTGTCGATCTGCGTCAGGAAACGGCGGGCTACGGCCTCGTCCTCGGTCAGGATCGCGTCAGTGTGCCCGGATGAGTGCTCTGCTACCCAGGCCAGCGCTTCGTCAGCGCCCGAGACGATCTTGATCGAGAGGATCGCGTCGAGAAATTCGGTGTTGAAATCCTCATCGCTCGCGGGCTTGATGCGGGCATCCAAGGCAGCCGCCTCGGCGTCACCGCGCAACTCGCAGTCGGGCATGGCCTTGGCAATCATCGGGATCGCGGTTTCAGCGATGGCGGCGTCGATCACCAGGCTTTCTGCAGCGCCGCAAATGCCTGTGCGCCGCAGCTTGGCGTTGCGGATGATCGGAACGGCCTTTTCCAGATCTGCCTGTTCGTGGACGTAGACGTGGCAATTGCCATCCAGATGCAGAAGCGTCGGCACCTTGGCGTTATCGCGAACCAGTTCGGTAAGGCCGCGCCCGCCGCGCGGGATTACAAGGTCGATGTGGTCGACCGCGCCGAGCATTTCGGCGACAGCCTCACGCGCGGTAGTCTGCACGGTTTGCACCGCGTCCTTGGGCAGTCCGGCGGCGTCTAGTCCCGCCTGCATGCATTCGACGATTACGCGGGTCGAATGGCGGCTTTCCGAGCCTCCGCGCAGGATCACCGCATTGCCCGATTTGAGGCACAGGGCGCTGGCATCAGAGCCTACATTGGGGCGCGATTCGTAGATCATGCCGATAACACCGATCGGCACCGCGACCCGTTCAATAACAAGGCCGTTGGGTCGTTCAAAGGTGGCGAGGATGCGCCCCACCGGGTCGGGCAGGTCGGCGATTTCCTCCAGCGCGCCTGCCATGGCTTCGATCCGGCCCGCATCAAGTGTCAAGCGGTCGATGAAGCTTACAGGCTTGGTATTGCGCACGCTGTCAACGTCTTTGGTGTTCGCGGCGATCAGAGCTTCGGTCTGGGCACGAACCGCTTTCGCGGCCTCCAGCAGCGCCGTGTTTTTCGCCTCGGTGCTGGCAGAGCGCAGGCCGCGGGCGGCAGCCTTTGCGTTCGCACCCAGTTGGGCGATGTGGATGCGCGGGTCGAGAGTGTTGTCAGTCATTGGTGATCCCGTATTTCCTGAACGGATGAGTAAGTGTGGATTATTTCAGGTCCAGTGCACGATTATACGCAGCTGTCACCGTCTTGGTAAGGCGCGCGTCGATCATGCCATCGCCATTGAACGCCTCAAGGCCCGCAGCGGTTGTGCCGCCTTTGCTGGTCACAGAATTGCGCAAGGTGGCGAGGTCTTCGAGTGAGGAGCGGGCCATCTCGATAGTGCCTGCCATCGTATCGAGCACCATGGAGCGCGCGGAACGCTCATCAAAACCCAATTCCATGGCCGCCTCGACATAGGCGCGGGCAAATTCGAACAAATAGCCCGGGCCAGAGCCGGCGACGCCGGTAAAGCGATCAATCTGATCTTCATCATCGACCGTGATCGCAGTGCCGGTCAGGTCCATTATCTTCGTGACGTGCGCAAGATGCTGGTCGGTTGCGTCATCGCTGGCGCAGATTGCGCTGACACCCTGCCCCACCGCGGCGGGCAGGTTGGGCATGACACGCATAACGGGCGCGCTATTGGTCACGCTCTTTATCCTGGCGATTGAACAGCCAGCCGCGATGGACAAGACGTATCCGCCAGGCGCCAACATCGCAGCGTAAGCAGGCATCACCTTGTCGATCAATTGGGGTTTGATCGCGATGATGAGGACATCGAATTGTCTTCCGGCGAGGTCGCTCATATCGCTGACGAGAGCAGTTCCGGGTGGCGGCGTATCAAGTATTGGGTCCGCAATTATGAAGTGATCTTCACACTTGACCCAATTGCCAAGCAAAGCGCCGCCCATCTTGCCACAACCAATCATCAAGATATTCAAATTAGACATAATATAAGCGGGTCTTTGCTACTCTAAGGCATACCTGAGGGACTTTGCTACTTTGCAATTCATTCGGCAAAATAACACGTTTGGCGGGTAATATCGTGTATTTATTTTGTAACTTTGTATTGCACTTTCGCCATGATGGAACTACCCAGTCGCGCGAACGTTCCACAACTTCCCAAGCATCCTCGAGAGTTTCATGCCAAAATCCAAGCGTATCGTTGTCAAAATCGGATCAAGCCTGCTAGCCAACAGGGATCGCCTCACCCCGCGGTTTGGTTTCCTGCAGCGGCTGCTCGAAGATGTCGCCCGGCTGCGCGATGATGGATACGAAGTTATTCTCACAAGCTCAGGTGCTGTGGCGCTGGGGCTCAAGACGGTGGGAGTAACACCCGAAACCGCTGGTCTGCGAGACAAACAGGCAGCCGCTGCCTGCGGGATGCCGCTGCTGCTCAACGCCTACAAACAGGTCGGTTTCGAATTCGGCTTGGAGATCGCTCAGATCTTGTTGATCCTCGGCGATTTTGAGGATCACCGGCGGTTCCTCAACACCCGCAACACGGTCGCGCGGCTGATGCAATCGCGCATCGTGCCGATCGTGAACGAGAACGACACGATAACCACCGAGGAGATCCGCGTGGGTGACAACGATCGGCTCGCGGCCAAGATCGCGCAGATGGTTGAGGCGGAAAGTCTGATCATTCTTACCGGAGTGGACGGCCTGTACGATCGCAATCCCGATGAAGAGGGCGCGCAGCTTGTCGAGGAAGTTGAGAACGTCGCTGATTATGTGGAGGCAGCCTCCGGCGTAAGCGAACTGGGTTCTGGCGGAATGCTGACAAAGCTTCAGGCGGCCAACATGGCGCAAAACGCCGGCTGCACCACCTATATCGCCAACGGTGAGGCGGAATATCCGCTGTCCTCGCTGCTGCAGGGAACGCGCAAATGCACTGTCTGCCTGCCGAATCCCAATCCTGTATCCATGTGGGAAACGTGGTTGGCAGACCGCCTGCAAATGGCCGGTAGCTTGATGATCACCGATGAACTGGCCAAGGATTTTGATGGTGAGACGCCGATCAGCCGAAACGATGTGACCGCTGTCAACGGCGACTTTACCCGCGGCGATGTGCTGCATGTCTATGATCAATTGGGGAATGAACTGGCCCGCGGCTTGTCCGACTTCAACTCGGAAGAGGCGCGCATCCTCATGCGCAATGAAGACATCTCCGCACGCCAATTGCTTGGCTACCAATCGGATGGCGAGTTCATTCGGCCTGAAAACATGATCGTAATCGAGGATCGCCACCTGACTTGGGAAGCACCCGACCAGGCGGCATAATCAGCGCTGTCACGCCAGCGGAAGGTCGGCGCCGCTCACACGAGTTGCGCCGACCGTTGCGTATGGAGATGCGATCTATTCCGCCAATTGCGCCTGCGGCTCGCTCGCGCCGGCTTTGCTGACGAGCACGATGGCCAGCAGAGCAGCGAGGAAACCCGGTACGATCTCGTAAAGACCTTCACCGCCAAGAAAGCTCTGGTTCCAGCCCATGGCCAGCCAGCCGCCGACCACGGCCGCCCCGGTGATCAATCCTGCCACCGCGCCCGCACCCGTCATGCCGCGCCAGGTCAGTGTCAGCAGTATGAGCGGCCCGAACGCAGCGCCAAACCCGGCCCAGGCATTCGCGACCAGATCAAGCACCTGGCTGTCATCATCACTGGCCAGGAAAATCGCCGCGACAGAAACCAGCGCCACCGATATGCGGCCAACGGTGACCGCCTCTGCCTCGGTGCATTCCTTGCGAAAGAACAGGCGGTAGAAATCCTCGGTCAGCGAGCTTGAGGAAACGAGCAGCTGCGAGGAGATCGTGCTCATGATCGCCGCGAGCAAGGCAGCGTAGAGAAAGCCGGTGACGAACGGGTGGAACAAGAGGTCCGAGAGGACGATGAAGATCGTCTGCGCGTCACTGTCTGGCAGAACGTCGCCGATGCGCCCGCTATAGGCGCGGCCCGCCAGCCCGACGCCGACTGCGCCGATCAATGAGATTGCCATCCACATAAGCGCCACATTGCGCGCTTTGGCGACCCGCTCGACCGTGTCGATTGCCATGAATCGCACGATGATATGCGGCTGGCCGAAATAGCCCAGCCCCCAGGTGATAAGGCTGATGAAGCCGATCAGTGTCAGCCCTTCGGTGAAGCTCAAAAAGCCGGGGATCGGCACCTGCGCCAGATCGCCGCCCGCATCACCGCCGCTGCCGAACATGATGACAAGCGGCATGATTACCAAAGCCAGCATCATGATTACGCCCTGCACGAAATCCGTGAGACTGACGGCCAGGAACCCGCCCACCATCGTGTAAGCGAGAACCACCAGCGCGGTGATGATGACGCCCATCATATAATCGCTCATGCCGATATCAGGCAAAAGTCCGGCGAAGGCGGTTTCGAACAATTCGCCTCCACCAACGAGGCTCGCGGCGGAATAGACGGTGAAGAAGATGACGATCACAATCGCCGATATCACTCGCAGCGCAATCGCCTGTTCGGGAAAGCGGTTGGCGAGGAATTGCGGTATGGTCAGCGAATTGCCGTAGCTCTCTGTCTGTTCGCGCAAGCGCGGGGCGACCACGATCCAGTTGACGACGGCGCCCATGAAAAGCCCGATGCCGATCCAGGACGCGCTGAGCCCGGACACATAAAGCGCGCCTGGCAGGCCCAGAAGCAGCCAGCCTGACATGTCGGACGCGCCAGCAGATAGCGCCGCGACCGCTGGCGGCAGATTACGACCGGCCAGCAAATAGCCTTCAGAGGTGTCGGTCGACTTGCGCCAGGCATACAACCCGATCCCGATCATGGCGACAAAGTACAGAGCAAGAGTGGCAAGTGTGCTTGTATTCATATCAATATCGGTTTTCTGAACCTTTCAACTGTGTTGCTCGCTGCGCGAATTCGATGGGAGTGCCCGCCCATCAAAAGCAAAATTTCAAAAGAATCCCGCCTCAACACTATCAATCACGCGGCCCAAGGCTGGTTCCAAAAAGCGGGCAGGCGCCTTCAGGCTTGCTTCCCGCGGCGTATGCACCGCGTTTCGGACTGGCGCGTGCGCGGCAAGGCGGGGGCAAGCCAGGGTCACGGTTTGCGGAAATGATGCGGCCCAACCGCCATGGTTGCTCCGGTCACATGGATATCTGATGTTTTTCCTCGATGCAGGCTCTACCGCGTAAGGCGATGGCAACGCAACGGCTTGGACTGACACTTCCTTGCGAGGGCGTGCATCCGTCTGTAATTGCGAGCGATTGCTAGCTCAAATTGCGTAAGTCATTGTCGCTGTGATGGCATACGGCCTTAGCTGAAAAAATCGTTCGTGTCGAAGTTATACAATCCCCAGCCCATGCAAAGGCGATAGCCACCGTATCGCATATGAAGTCAGCTGCGGGATTGAGTCGGCTGATTTTCTGGACCTACCTCTGTTTGAGGCGAACTGCACTTGGTTGCTCACAATAGCGTGCCTTTTGCAAAAACGAAGTTGATAAAAAACAACAAAAATTCTTCGGTCGCTAAATTGCTGCTTCTTCCATCGCCGGGGCCAACAGGCAGGCCCTCAAATGGCGTGGTTTTGGCAGGCCAATTTTAGATTGGATGAGAGCGGGTCGGCCGCTCCCGTCTGGTCGATTTGCCAGTCCGGCTGGCGCTTAAGAGGGAGGAAATGCATGGCTGTCAGTCCCACCTATCCCGGTGTCTATGTGCAAGAGGTCGATTCCGGCGTACGCACCGTCGCAGGGGTGCCCACATCAATCGCTGCGTTTGTCGGAGTGGCGGAACGCGGCGCGGTCAACGAACCCGTTGCCTGCTTCAATTTCGGAGATTTCACGCGTCGGTTCGGCGGGCTCTCTTCAGCCAGTACGATGAGCTATTGTGTGGAGGATTTCTTCGCCAATGGCGGCGGCCAATGCGAGATAGTGCGGGTATTCCGGCCCTTGGCTGCCGACGATGACAGCGATGCGGCCAACATCAAGTTTGCCGATGGCCGCGCGCGGCTCGACATGGGCACGCTGCAATTACGTGCGACCAGCCCTGGAACATGGGGCAACAGCCTTGAGGCGTGGGTCGAGCATCCCGCCGATGATCCGGCCCGCGCTGCTATCGCTGCAAAATACGCTGTTAGCGGCGATGACCTCTTCACGCTGACGGTGGTCGATACGTCCACGGGCGCGCGCGAGGTACATCCCAATCTGGTGCTTGCCGAAGCGGGCGGTCAGCGCCGGTTTGACAGAGTGCTGAGCGAGACGTCGCAGCTCGTCGAGTTTTTGCCCGATGGCAGCAGCACACCCAGCTTTGGGGTGCGCCCCGCAGCGGCCACGCTCACTGACGGTGCGCCGGACGCGACAAAGGCATCCGGGGGGAATGAAGGCCAAGCAGTAAACGACGAAACACTCGAGGGCGATCAGGACACCAAGACAGGCATGCATGCATTGCGCCGGGCCGACATCTTCAACCTCTTGTGCATCCCTCCGGTTGATCGCGGTGCCAATGTGGCAAAGGGCCTGCGCGAGGCCGCGGCCAAGTTCTGCCGTGAGCGACGTGCACTGTTCATCGTCGATCCGCCTTCAGCTTGGGATGCTATTGCGGACACGGCCGCTGCCACCGCCAAGACAAGTGTTGCGGCTGGCGAGATTATGGCGCTTGCCGATGCCGATCACGCCGCAATCTACTTCCCCCGCTTGCGCAAGCGCGATCCGCTGCGCGGCGGCCAGGTCGATACGTTCCCGCCTTGCGGAGCGGTCGCGGGGATCATGGCGCGCACCGATACGCAGCGCGGCATCTTCAAGTCGCCTGCAGGCCTAAGCGCAACCGTGGTCGGGACCGAAGCGCTCACGGTCAAGCTGACTGATGATGAGAACGGCCTGCTCAACCCCGTCGCGGTCAATTGCCTGCGCACCTTCCCCAATATCGGGCGCACCGTCTGGGGCGCGCGCACGCTTAAGGGTGCAGACCAGCTTTCCGACGATTACAAATACGTCTCGGTCCGGCGGCTTGCCCTGTTCATTGAAGAGAGCCTTTTCCGAGGCACACAATGGGCGGTGTTCGAAGGCAATGACGAACCTTTGTGGGCGCAGATCCGACTGTCGGTGGGCAGCTTCATGCAGCGCCTTTTCCTGCAAGGCGCGTTTCAGGGCGCGAGCCCGAAAGAGGCCTACTTCGTCAAATGCGATGCCAGCACGACTACGCAGGACGATATCAATCGCGGGATTGTCAACATTGTTGTCGGGTTCGCCCCGCTGCAACCTGCTGAATTTGTTGTGATCTCAATCCAGCAAATCCGCAACGCCGCGTAAGGGAGGAATTGAAACATGCCGCAGTTTACGCAAGAGCCCGAGCGGTTCGATCCTTACAAGACGTACAAATTTCGCCTCAAGCTGGAAGACGGAACCTATGTCGCCGGGCTCAGCAAGATGGGGGGCCTCAAGCGCACGACCGAGGTGGTCAAGCACCGCGAGGGCGGAGACCCTTCAACCTCGCGCAAGTCACCTGGCCAGACCGAATACGACGCGATCACGCTGGAACGCGGCGTCACGCACAGCAAGCAGTTTGAGCAATGGGCCAACAAGGTCTGGAATTATGAAGGAGGCCTTGGATCAGAAGTCTCGCTGAAGGATTTTCGGCAGAACCTGCTGCTCGAAATCTACAATGAAGCGGGGCAATTGGTTCTGGCCTACAAGATTTTCCGGTGCTGGCCATCGGAATTCCAGGCGTTTCCCGATCTGGACGCATCGGCTAGCTCGATAGCGATTCAGACGCTCAAACTGGAAAATGAGGGCTGGGTCCGCGATGAGGACGTGGCCGAGCCCGATCCGCCGCAGTTCACGGTTCCGGGATAAGCCATGGCGGGTCCTGCGGATCCGTTCGGTGCCGCCGCAATCCTTACCCTGGGCGACACCGCCCGGCGAGCGTCTCCGATGGAATGGGCGATCGAAGCGATCCGCCTCACCTCAAGCGGCCTGACGCGAGAGGCAATCGAGGCGTGGCCGCTGGGCCAGTTGGATCGTGCTGTGGTCCGGCTGCGAGAGCGTCAGTTCGGCAAGGCCTGGCCATGCACGCCGCAATGCACGGCATGCGGGGAATTGTTCGAGTTGGAGGTCAATCCGGCGCATATGGGTTTTGCAATTCCCGGTCCCTATGACGGGCGGGTCCCGACCGGCGCCGTGCTGATCGACGAAGCGCAGATCAGCGTTCGTGCCCTGATCGTGCGCGACATGCTCGCGTTGGAAAGGTGCCCGGACGAAGCGTCGGCAAGAGCCTATCTGGCCGCGGCTTTGGAAGTGCCGGATGCAGCGCTTGATGATGCGCTGGAGGCTGCAGCCGAGCTAGATCCGCTGATTAATATCGTGATCGCCACGCAATGCCCGGAATGCGCAGCGTCCCAATCGATCCTGTTCGATCCAACGCGGTTTTTTGCCGAAGAGATCGCGCGCGGCGCTGACCGGGTGATGGGCGAGGTTTCGGAGCTTGCGCTCGCTTACCACTGGAGCGAGAGCGCGATCCTGGCCATGCCGCCTGAGCGCCGCCAATTCTACCGCGCAAGGATACCGGTATGAGCGGCGTGCTGCACCAATTGCTGGGAAGGGGGCAGGGCACTTTGCCCTATTTGCGCCCGCGTCCTTCCTCTCCTTTCGCCGATGAAGCGCTTGGACCGAGCGCGATTGCCGGCGCAATTGATGATCACGTAGATGATGGCGATGCACCGATGCCGGAGCGAGCTGCTGATATCGCTTCGGCGTACCGCCAGCCACCCTCGCCGCCGGATAATCCTGCAGTCGCGGCTGCGCCAATCGCACCCGAGCGAGCGGTACCGATGCCTGAGCCCCCCCGAACCGGCACGCGCCGGCCTGTGCACGCGGCCGAGGTTTCCGCCGCACCCTCGCCTGCAATCTCGGCACCTGGCTCACAAACGGATGCCAGCGCACAATCACTGTCGGCAGGGCCCGCGCGCACAGACGGAGTGACCATGGGTCAGCTGCCGGGCGTGTCGTCCGGTGCCGTGTCGCCCCATCCCGGTTCGCCCGCTCCCATCGCCGCGGCTGCCGCGGTGCAGGCTAGCTCGCCCGTTAGCCGTCCGGCCGTACAAAGGCGATCAGCAGCGCCCTCTTCACAGGCATCCACGCCAATAGAGCAGGCGAGCGCCGCAGATGGCCGAGCAACGGGCAATACCAACTTGCAAGGCCCGTTGCCCGCTCTTTCAAACTCTGACGCTACCGCTCCCGCACGTACGCCCACTCCTTCGAAGGGCAGAAGCCTGCCGCGTGAGAGTCTATCCCGCCCCATGCCTTCTGGGGAGGCCGCGTCATTCCCGGTCAGCGCGCAGCGCCAGATGACACCGCCGCTCCCAGCGCCGGCCGCCGCGCCGACCGCTTCGCCGACGGCCGCGCCACCATCGCCCACCAGCAGCGCAAAGCCACCCACTGCGCGCAAGATCGAAGTGCGGATCGGTGCAATAGAGGTCACCGTGCCACCGCCTCCGGCGCCTCAGATTGTCCAGGCCCCGCTTGCCACCAGTGAGCCTCCCGCAATTGGCCTTTCGCTTGATGCCTTTATCGCGGAGAGCTCTGCATGAGCAACGCGCTCGCCCTTGCAACGGTCAGCAGCGCGCTGCGACGCCGGGTTGTATCCGCCGCTGTCTCAGCGGTCGCCGACGCGAAGGTTCGCCTCGGCACGCCCACCGCAAAGCTCGCCGAGGACAATGACGCGCTCGTCAATATCCACCTCTACCGGATCGAACCCAACGCCGCCCACGCCAACACCCATTTCCCGACGCGATCAGGCAAAGGGCAAACACTCGGCCCCGCCCGGCTGGCGCTCGATCTGCATTACATTTTCAGTTTCTACGGAGACGCGGAAACATTCGTGCCCGAAAGGATCATGGCCAAGGTCATGCTTGCGCTGGAAAATATCCCACTACTGACCAGCGACACGATTGCAGCGGCGATTGCCGACAATGATGACGAGCTGAGCGAAAGCGACCTCGCCGCCGCGCTCTCACAGGTGCACATTTCGCGCGAGCTGATGAGTATCGATGATTTCTCGAAAGTCTGGTCGATCTTTTACCAGGTTCCGTATGCGCTCTCGCTCGCCTACCGGATGAGCCACGTTGCCATAGAAACCGACGAGGCAACCGCAGTCGCAATGCCGGTCACCCAGACCGGTCTGGTGGTTGCTCCGCTTTCCCGATTGCGTCTTGATGGCGTTTCGGGAAGCGGGCGGGCCGGCGCCTCGGCAACCGGGCCGGTTACCTGGAATGCGGACATTGTGGTGACGGGCGCAGGCCTGGGCGCAGTCGGGACGGCGTTCACTGTCGATGGTCTTGATCTTGATATCTCGGGCGCGGATGTCTCGGATGACAGGGTCGTCGTCGCGCTTGAAGCGGCTCGGCTTGGCGGGCAGGACCTGGCTGTCGGCGCGCACGCGATCCGAGCTCTTGCGCCGGTCGCCCCGAGAGTAGCGCCGCATTTGCGCGCAGGCTCTGCCAGTCTCATGTTCGCGCTTGTGCCCGTGATTACGATTGGCGCGATTTCGGCGAGCGGTGGAGGCGCAGCCCGCAGCGGTTCGATTGACGTCGCGGTGCAACCATCCGTGCGCGATGGGCAATCGGCAGCCTTGTTGCTCGACAGCCGCGATCCGGCAAATCCCGGCCAGGTTCGGTTGCCCGCAGACGTTGACGGGGTCGCCTTTCCTGCTGCGTCCCTTTCCTTTCCTTTCTCCGAGCTTGCGACGGGAGACTATCTCGCCCGGCTTGATATCGATGGCTTTGTCAGCCCCGTAGCGGTCGTCGAAGATCCTGCGGCCCCTGATCGCGGCGAAATCGCCGGACCGTTGGTGAGCATCGCATGAACGAGAGCGCCTTCCATCCACTTCACGAGGCTTTCCCGGCTGTCGTCTCCTGGCTGGAGGGGCAACCGCGCGATCCGGTTTCAACAGCAGCGGACACATTGTGTGCGCTGTTTGACCTGGGCGAGTTTGAGCGCAACGTCCTGCTTCTTGCCGCCTATGCTGCGCTTGAAGAAGAAGCGGGGGATCGTCTCGCGGCTTTGCACGGGGACAAGGGCCGGAGCGGGCTCACCGTGGGTGCATTGCTGGCGGCCGCGCCGGGGGCGAATTGGGGCGCCTTTGCCGCCGATAGCGGCCTGCGGCGTTTTCGCCTGATTGAAACCTTGCAAGATGCCTCGCTGACGGGCCAAACCGTGGCGATCGCTGAATCGGTGCTGTTCTATCTGCTTGGCAGGCCGTCTTTGTCGGCTGCCCTTGCCGATCACGTCCACATCGTGCGCGCGCCGCCTCGGCTTTCTCCCAGCCGCAGCGCTCTGCGCGACCGTATACGCGACCGGATCACGCTCAGCGAACCTGAAGTGCTCATGCTCACGGGAACAGACGCGGTTGGCAAAGTGCAGGCGATGAAAGCGGTTTGCGATGGTTCGGGAGAGGCCATGGTGTTGCTCGATTGCTCCCTGATCCCACCTTCCACACCTGAACAACTGGCGTTTGCCCGGATGCTTGAGCGCGATATCCGGTTGCTGGGTGCGCGGCTCGTCCTGCGACTGGGCGGCCCTGGCGAGGAGGCATCTTTGCGCACCCTAGTGCAAGCTCTGGGCGTGCCTGTTTGTGTTGTTTGCGATGAACCCATCGTCATTTCTGACCGTGCCGCCGCGCGCATCGAGACCCCGCGCGCATCCGCGCGCGACCAGGCTCAGGTCTGGCGCGAATTCCTGGGTTCGGGCGCACAATGGGATGAGGCAATCGCGCTGATCTCCGGCAGCTTTCACGCCACTCCCGAGCTCGCTGCAAGTGTGAAGGCGGCGGTGGCCAGCGAGGGCGATACGCCCGGCGCCGAGGCGCTCAGCCAAAGGGTATGGGCGACGTGCCGCGAAAATCTTCGCCCACGCATGAACGAATTGGCCGAGCGGGTGGAAAGCCGGGTTGAGTGGGATGACCTCGTGCTTCCCAGGAAGCAAAAGGACGTACTTGCCGAAATGGTTGGCCATGCGCGCAACCGGGCGCGCGTTTACGAAGACTGGGGCTTTGGCGAAAAGCTGCAGGATCGCGGGCTTGGGATCAGCGCGCTTTTGTGCGGGCCATCGGGCGCAGGCAAGACGATGGCAGGCGAAGTGGTCGCCAACGCGCTAGGCCTCGATCTCTATCGCATAGACCTGTCCGCAGTCGTCTCAAAGTGGCTGGGTGAGACCGAGAAGAACATCCGCCGCTTGTTCGAAGCGGCAGAAGGTGGCGGTGTGGTGATGCAATTTGATGAGGCCGATGCGCTGTTTGGCAAACGTTCCGAAGTCAAGGACAGTCACGATCGCCACGCCAATATCGAGGTGAGCTATCTGCTTCAAAAACTCGAAGTCTATCGCGGCTTGGTCATCCTGACGACCAATCTCAAGGACAATATTGACCAGGCTTTCTTGCGCCGGATCCGCTTTGTGCTTGATTTCCGCTTCCCCAATCAGCGCGAGCGACTGGAGATATGGCGCCGGATGTTCCCCGCGAACGTACCGCTTGAGACGCTGGATTACGAAGCGCTGTCGCGGCTGAACGTCGCGGGCGGGACCATTCGCAACATCGCACTTGGCGCGGCGTTTCGCGCGGCCCGCGACGGCTCAGCGGTTTCCATGCGCCACGTCCAGGCGAGCGCTCAGGTGGAATACGACAAGTCGGGCAAGATCATGACCGATCACGAATTAGCGGGATGGCGCGTATGACGGATCGGCCCGACATTTACGTGGCAATAGACGCCTTGCGGATCGCCGGCCTCTCGCCGCCTGAAGCTGCGCGTCTGGAAACCGCGCTCGCCAGCGAATTGGAGCAGCGGCTTGCCAGGTCTGGCGTTGATGCCAAACGCGGCCCGATCACTCTCCCGGATATGCGCATAGCGCTTGCGCAGCGCGGTGAGCCCGAAGCGATGGGAGCGCAGATTGGCGCGCAGATCGCCTCGGCCCTGACCGGGAATGCGGGCGCGGGTTTACAGGCACGCGCAGGCAGGATGGGGGAGAAGCGCTCATGATGCACGCCAGCCTCTCGCGTTCACGCGCTCAGCCAATGGCGAACGGTCAATCCAGAGCGGACGCAACTGTCGACGTTGAAAATGTCGGGGACGTCATCGGCAGTCTGTCGCGCATCCCGGTAGAGGCGCCGATCCGCCGCAAATGCAAGGACTGTGACGACGACGCCGCGATGCAGGTCAGCCCACAGCTTGCTGTCGGCGCGGTTGATCACCCTGCTGAGCGTGAAGCGGATGCGGTGGCGGACCGAGTGATGGGCCAAGGTTCGAGCAGCGGCGCGGTCGATGTCGCCGGAAACGGAGCGATCAGGGCCAAGGCCGATACAGGCGGTGCATCGGGCTCGTCGGGTGGAACCATGGCGCTCGGAGCTGCACAATCGAGTGCGGTCAACGGGCTTGGTACAGGCGAGGGCCTGAGTGCGTCGGACCGCAATTTCTTCGAGCCGCGCATGGGTGATGACCTTTCCGGCGTGCGCTTGCATCGCGGTCCCCGAGCCGAGGCAGCAGCCCAGAGCATTGGCGCGCGCGCATTCACGATCGGTAACGACGTCGTGATGGGCAAAGGCGAATACGGCAGTGACCACGCCTCGCGCCACCTGCTCGCACACGAGCTAGCCCACGTGCAGCAAAACCGCCGAGGCGGGGATGGCGGGACGCTGCGGATGACGCAGCTGGACATCGTCGATGCAAATATGGTTGGGCCTTTGCAACCGCATCAGAGAAGAGCGGCTGTTTCCTGCCCAATCAATTGTGATGGAACGAGTATTGGCACGTTCCATGCCATGCCGATATTCTATCGATCGGGTGCAACGTCTCCGG
>JBCBKF010000021.1:0-15327 GCA_038522255.1 Pseudomonadota bacterium | reverse complement strand
GCTTCCCGTCGATGATGCCTTGGGCAACGGCTCGGGCTCGGTAAGAGGCAGGCGCGTCCGCGGCGCAGCGACTGGCGCAGCAACCGCCCTTTCAGCCGGTGCCCCTTGCTGCCCTTCGTCGGGTTCGGGGCGGTTTTCCGGCGGCGGCGGAGCAGGTAGGGGAGCAGGCGGTACGTCGAAAGCAGCAATAACCTCGCGTTGAACCGTGCTTGCGACACCGGGCGCAAGAGCCTTTGTGAGCAGAACCAACGCTGCTGCATGGAACAGGACGAGGCCTACAAGCAAGGGCCAGCGCACACGCCGGGGCTGCGCTGAGTAGCGTTGTCTTAGTGTTCTTCCGGAGACGTGCGCGATCACAATTTAATCCGTTTTGGAGACTGTTCTTCGCCCCTCGGGCTCGAGTCTCTTTATACCTGACGGGAAGGAATATGCGATGGAGCGCGCCATCAAGTCTTGGATCAAGCGGTTGACCCAATCGGTGAATCGCGCGCAGCGGACTGCTCTCGGCTCTCATGCGGGGGCAGCGCCACGGACCGCGATGGCCCAGGAAAGAGCGTCTGCAGACGCCGCCGCGGACCATGGCCAGGACATCGGGTCGGGCGATCACGCTTTCCTATCGACCGGGCGACCAGCAGGCCAGACGCGGGGCCGGACGCGGGGACAAACGCGGGACAAGAAACAGGACCAAGACCTCCCGACACCGGCCGCCGACGACTCCATGGTCGCATTAGGGCCGCCCACTGTACGCAGCCTTGTCGCAGCCCTTGTCGGCGCGGCGTTCTATTTCGCCTTCGCTTATATCAGCATCGCAGTCTCGCGTTTCGACAGCACGCTCGCCGCTATCTGGTTGCCCAATGCAGCGGCCGTGGCATTTCTTTTGCGCATGAGGCTGGCGAACGAACTGGCGTTCTACGCCGCTGCCTTGCCTGCAAGCCTTTTTGCGAATGCGCTGAATGGCAACCCGGTTGACGTGGCGCTTGTCTTCTCGCTTGCCAACATGGTTAGCGTGGTACTGGTGACCGGGCTGACACGGCGCCATTGCGGGCCTTCGCCCGATATGAGTGATCTGGTCACGCTTGCGCGGTTCGTGTTTATCGGCGGGATGATAGGCCCGCTTGCGTCCGCCTCCATCGCCGCGTTGGCCTT
Organism: Pseudomonadota bacterium; assembly: GCA_038522255.1. GTDB lineage: Bacteria > Pseudomonadota > Alphaproteobacteria > Sphingomonadales > Sphingomonadaceae > Erythrobacter. The sequence continues at coordinate 14,181 of JBCBKF010000021.1, read as the reverse complement.
GCAGCCGAGCATGACTGCGTCGCTCACCGCCGATGGCGCAACCGCATGGGCGGCAATCCTGGACACCAGCATAAGCTGGTTCCTGACCGATAGCATGGGGATGATCCTGATCGTGCCGGTTGTCCTGCTGATCTCCGAGGCTTCCGCAAGGGCGCTCATGCCTTCACCTCTTACGCTGGTGCAGGGCAGCGCGCTGATGATGATGAGCCTTGGTTGTATCGTCCTGGTTTTCAGCCAAAACGATTATCCGCTGCTGTTCCTGATCATGCCCATGACAATGGTCCACGCCTTTCGGCTAGGCAGCGTGGGCACCGCGTTTCACATCGCTCTGGTCGCTGCTGTCTCGACCTCGATGACCTGGGCGGGCTACGGCCCCATTGTCGAAGCTAGCGGGTCGCCGACCTTGAGGCTGCACCTGATCCAGGCTTTTATCGCGGCGAACTTTGTCACCGGCCTGCCCATCGCCGCAATTCTGGCCGGGCGCGATCGCTTGACCGAGGCCTTGAGCAAGAGACGCCACGAATTGGCGCTGCTGACCAACAGTATAACCGACGCCGTGCTTACGCTGGATGGAAGAGGCGTATGCACTTACGCCTCGCCTTCAGTGGAAGATGTGCTCGGCCGGGACCCCAAGGAGTTTCTGGGGAGTCCGCTTGGTCGATTGTCGCATGAAGACGCCAGCCAGCGGTTCTCGGATTTGGTCGCCCGCTTGCTTGACGGGCAAAGCGAGAAAGGACGCCTCACCTTTCGGCGCCGCGAAGACGATGCCAATGGCGTGCCCGTCTTCATCGAAGTCAATTGCGCTGTAACCCTGGACCCGGTGAGCGGCGAGCAACGCGGTGTGGTCATTTCCGCACGCGACGTGACCGAACGGGTCGAGTTGGAACTGCTGCTGACCCGCGCGCGCCGACACGCAGAAAACGCCGCCAGTGCCAAGTCCGATTTCCTCGCCAATATGAGCCATGAAATTCGCACGCCCATGAACGGTGTCCTGGGATTTGCGGAACTCATGCTGCAAGGCGACCTGGATTCAGAGCAACGCCGCCACATTGAGATGATCGTTCAATCCGGTCGCTCGATGATGCTGCTGCTGAACGATATTCTCGACCTGTCGAAAATCGAGGCAGGCGAGATCGTGATTGATACCGGCCCTGTCAACGTGCACGCAACACTCGATGAATGCATTGCCCTGCACCGGCAAACGGCGCGCAAGAAAGGGCTGGCATTGCGATTGGAGCACGCGCCGCCGGCTGCCGAATGCACCTTCAAGGAGCCAGCCAGCGCCAATCTTGAGCAATGGGTGATTACCGACGGCCTGCGCCTGCGGCAGATCGCGCTCAACCTCGTGGGCAACGCGGTGAAATTCACCGAGAGCGGCGAAATCCACGTCACCTACTGGGCAAGTCCGGATCAGCTGTGCGTGCGCGTGCGCGATACGGGTATCGGGATCATCAGCAGCCGGATCGAAACGATATTCCAGCCCTTCACACAGGCCGAAAGCGACACGGCGCGGCGTTTTGGGGGTACCGGGCTTGGGCTTTCGATCAGCCGTCGCCTGGCGCAATGCCTGGGCGGCGAGCTCAACGTCGACAGCGAGCCTGGAGTGGGTTCGACTTTCACGGTCACTGTGCCGACACAGCTTGTCAGCACACAAGAGAACGAGCCACAACGCCTAGATCGGCTGCTTCACGAAGACCTTCCTCAACACGCCCGAATACTGCTGGTAGAGGATCACGATGTGAACCGGGCACTTGTCACTGAGATGCTCGAGAGGTGCGGTCAGAGCGTGGCCAGCGCGCATGACGGCAGCGAAGCCATCTCAATGGTAATCGACTCCAACCTGCGCGGGCGCCCCTACGATCTGGTCCTGATGGACATTCAAATGCCCGATTGCGATGGCTATTCAGCGACCCGCGCCATCCGCGAAGAGGGGATCGGCCCTGACAGTCTGCCGATCATTGCGCTCACTGCCAACGTCTTCCCCGAAGATGTCGTCGCCGCGCGCGAGGCGGGAATGCAAGCGCACCTGTCGAAGCCGGTTGTCTTTGCGGACCTCGCGCGCGCTTTGCAGCGGTGGCTGCCAACCCAGATTGTTGAAGCGCCGATGGATCGTGACATTGCTCTTGTCATGCAAACCGGAGCTGAAAGAGACACCAGGGTGGCCCCCATCGCCAACGACCATCGTGATGCGCAGGCAGCGGGTGCAGCGCCATTCCCCACCCCGGAGGCGCGCGCGCGAGAAACCGAGGCCAACGCGCCGGTGAACGATTACACAGCGATAAACGCTCCACAAAGAGCCCCGCTGGTGCAAAAATGGCTAAAGCGGCGTGAGGAAGCGGTGGAGGCGGTGCGAACCGGACTTGCCACGGGCTTGATCGCCGCTCGCGATGCGCGGCGTGCACAGGATCAGGCCGATCGCGCCAATTTGATGCGGCTCATTCACAAACTTGCGGGCGCGGCCGGCTCCTTTGGAGAACCTGAGCTTGGCCAGCAAGCCGCCTCACTGGAACGGGCGATGAAGGCAAGGGAAGCCGACGAGACGTGCGAGGCGCACGCCTTTGCCCTGTTGGCCCTGGCGGACGAACCGGGCGCAGCAATTTCAAGCGAGGGCTAAAAGCCCTGTGAGACCCGTCTTCCTATAGGCCCACCGCTGGCTGCGCGAACCGCCTACTTTGACCCAGCTCTCGCTTCGCATCGCGAACACGCAGTCGCTCACCAATCGAAGCGCCCCAAAAAGAAGCGGCGGAGCCCTGAGGACCCCGCCGCTCAATTTCGACATTATCGTGTCGCTTCGAGCTTAGAACTCGTAGCGCGCGCCGATCTGGATACGCCAAGCCGACTGGTTGATCACGATGTCGTTCTGATCGTCCGGGCTGAAGTCGTCGAGCTCGAAGATGAAACGACCCTGGTCGTCGATATCACCATCAATCACGTCAACAAGTCCGTTAAATCCGCCACGCGAACGCAGAATGTTGGCGCTGCTGTCGATCAGGTTGAGGAAGTTGGCGAAGTCCGCAAAGACTTCGATCCGGTCCTCAACAAGGCCGGTGAGGCTACCCAGGAATGGGATTTCCTGGCTGATCCGCAGGTCCATGTCGTAATGCCAATCGTTGCGGCACGTGTTGCGACGGATCGCTTCACCCGGAGTGAAGGAGCAGTTCGTTTCACCCGACACATAATCGAGAACCGCCTGGACGGCTTCCGGATCTGATTCAGGCGAGATGTTCGGATCGCTCACGCCGGTCGGCACATAGAGCAGCGCGTTATCGCTACCCGACGCGCTGTCGTTGAAGACGCCGCCGCCGTCGAAGGTCAGGCTGTACGGACGACCTTCACGAGCCCGGAAGAAGATGCCGAGGCTGGTGTCGTACCCGTCGAAGAACTCCTCGCGGAAGTTGACCGCCGCAGTGAAGTTGTGACGGGTTTCGGTTGTCGCAGTCGAAACGGCAGGGTCCTGCCGATCGAACGCGGCGGTCACGTCGAACGACGAAGTCGCGGTCGAAGACTGGTTGTTCCGCGCGTTGTTCGAGTCGGTGAAGGCGTAACCCAGATTGACCTGTGTCGCGCCGCCCGAGGTGAACAGACCGCTTGAGAAGCGCTTGTTCAGGCCAACCGAGATAACGTGGCTGTCGGAAGCGCGCCCATTTGTCAGCTGGATGTTGTCATCACGGCCAGTCTCGTAGCATTCAGCGGTGAGGCCAGTGTAGACCGGCGGAGTACCGCCCTGGTCCTGAAGCACCGCGTTGCAGCCGTCCGCCGTGGCGTCGACTGCAGCGTAGATCGGACGACCATCGGCAGCGAAGCCACCGTTGATGCGGATATCAGGAGCCTGCGACAAATCGACAAAGTTCAGCGGGTCGTTGAACCGTGAGTAGATGTAGTCGAGGTTCAGGTTCCAGTTGCTGAAGAACCCGGTTTCAGGACCAAAGGTGGTCGAGAACGACAGGTTGGCACGAACAACTGTCGGGACATCGAGGTCCGGATCTGTCGACTGAACGTCAGCAAGACCGGCCTCAGCATCCGCCTGGCCAGAAGCCAGAGCGCAGGACGGGATACCGGTGAAGGTGCCGCCCGTCACAACGTCGATCTGGCCGGTGGCTGGATCGATCGGAAGTTCAGAGTCGTCACAATCAAAGGTGTCGCCGTTGGCGGTCGAGAAGCCGTTGTTCGAGAAGGCGTTCGAATAGTAAACAACCGGGTCACCGCCCGAGAAGATACCGATACCAGCAAGCAGGCTGCTGTTCGAGAAAAAGCCTTCATTGTCGAAATTGTAGGTGGCAGACAGACGCGGCAGGATGACCGTATCGATCTGACCAAAGCTCACCGCGTTGGTGAAACCGTAACGATCAATGAAGTTGGGGTTCGCCCGCGGCGCGTCGCCGTCATACAGTTGGACCCGGATACCTGCGGTGATCGAGAGCTGATCTGTGGCTTCCCACTCATCCTGAGCGTAGACAGAGTAGATCCGGCGGCTGAACTCCGCTGCGGCGTTGTTAATATCACCTTCCGGAGCCACTGCCTGGGTTGCTCCGCCAACACCGCCGGTGTCGTCCGGATCGTCCAGGATCCGAACCGCATTGAAGTCGTCGGGGTCGGTGAACACACTCGAGAAATTACCCGGAGCAAGCAAACCTTCGCGGAAATCGTCGAAACTCTGGAAGAACAGAGTACCCGTTGCGTTGATCGCGAAGAGGTTGAACACTTCAAGATCGTTGATCTCGGTGCCGAACTTCAGGAAGTGACCATTGCCCGCATCCACGTTCATCTGGAAACGGAACTGGTCAATCTTCGTGTCGAGCTGGTTGGCCGAGCGGAAGATGCCCGGGCCGGTGGTGAGCTCACCGAACTGGTCGGTGACGCCGCCATTGGCAGTGGGGGTACCATCGGGCGCAACCAAAACCGACAGACGCGGCGTCGGATTGTCCGACTGCGCTTCGCCAAAGCCGACCGGACCCTGCACGTCGCCAACTTCAGCGCGGCTCACACGAATTTCGGTCGAGATCGTATCGCTCCAGTCCGAATAGAGCCGGACGGAGTAGTAATCGGAGATCGTGCCTTCGTCTTCGAACGAGTTGATGCCGGTCAGCTCCTGGCCTCCGGAATCACTCTCAATGTTGGTCTCTTCGAGGCGCTGATAGGTGGCCTCAAGGCGGTGATCGTCGGTGATTACGGCGTCAATACGACCGAAGTAACGGACGTTACCCTCAGCCAGCGTGGTGGGGTACGGTCCGGGATCCTGTCCATAGACGTCGCGCGCGATTTGCGCGAATTCATCAAACTGTGCCTGGCTAACGAAGTCGGCCTCGTTGGTGAAGCCGCCACCGGCCGGTCCAAAGTTGTTGCCCTGTGACAGGTCAGTTTCTTCATAACCAAACGAGAAGAACAGGCGATCCTTGATGATCGGGCCAGACAGCGTGGCACCCCAGCGCGTTTCTTCGCTGGCGTTGAGGTCAAGACCGTCAATCTCGTTGGCGAACAGGCCATCGTCGAAATAGGTGATGAAGGCCGAGCCGCTGAAGCGGTTCGAACCAGCCTTTGTCACAGCGTTGACGAGACAGCCGGTAAACTCGGAATATTCCACGTCAAATGGCGCGAATTCAACCGAAAGCTGCTCGATCACGTCAAACGGAAGCGGAAGCGAGTTGCGCGATGCAAACGGCGTTCCGTTAAGGCCGAACGTGTCAGCTTGAACAATGCCGTCAACCGTGAAAACGTTCGTCCGGTCGTTGCCGCCAAGGCACGAAATGCGCTGAACGTCGTTGCTTTCTTCAAGGCTGACGCGCGGATCGATGCGGATGATGTCGCGAATGTCACGCGTGATGGACGGAAACGCTTCGAGCGTTTCGGTGCTGAATGCGGTGCCCGGGCCGACCGCGACTTGCGTTGCGCGGGCACGAGCTCCCGTGACGACGATCACGCTGTCAGCGGCACCAGCAGCGGTCTCAGTGAGCGAGAAGGTAAAGCCGGAATTGCTCGAGATGTTGGTGAAGACGTTTTCGACCGTCTGACCTTCGAAGCCCGGCGCAGTAACCGTGATCGTGTAGGGTCCGCCCGGCTGCAGTTGCGACGCGCGGAAGCCACCATTGCTCCCCGTCACGGTCTCTCTTTGAGAGTTCGTCCGATTATCGGTGATCGTAACAGTAGCGCCGGGCAGCGGGTTGCCGTTGGCGTCGGTTACGGTGCCTTCAACGCCCGAAGTGATAGACTGCGCATAGGCGGGAGCGGAGACAGCAGCGGCGGCGGACAAAGAGACAACGCTCGCCGCCAAGAGATATCTAAGTTTCATAAAAAGGCCCCTGGTCACGGTGGAAAGGATGTGAGCGACCTCGCCCCTAAAAGCCTTGCAAGACGGAAATGCGTCTGCTGTGTGACAATTGCGTGAAACTTAATGACGGATGAATTGCAGACCTCGTCAAACCGCCATGAAACAGTACTCAAACCCGCACAAAAGCTGGGCTTTGCGGTCGGTGTTGCGTCTATGCAACGAAGGCCCAGTTTCTGAATTCAGGCTCGAAATTCGGCCCACAAACGCGGCTCAGGCGAGGTTTATTTCGCGCAGGCGCTGCATCAGGAAATCGTGTGCGCTGATCGGCTCCTCAGCGCTGTCAGCGCCCATTTCGGCAACGCAATCGGGCAAGGGCTCAATCAGGAAATCGGGCCGGAAGTGCAGGAAGAATGGCATGGAATAGCGTGACCGAAGCGCCGCCGGGCCTGACGGGTTGACGACGCGGTGGGTGGTCGAAACCAGCTTGCCCGCGGTCAGCCGCTCCAGCATGTCGCCGACATTGATGACCAGCGCGCCCTCCTGCGCTTTCACCGGGTGCCAGGTGCCCGCCTTGGTAAGCAATTCCAGCCCCGCTTCCTCAGCGCCCAAAAGTAGCGTGATTGTGTTGATGTCGCCGTGCGCGGCGGCGCGGATAGCGCCTTCGGGTGCATCGGAGCCAAGCGGAGGATAATGCAAGAGCCGCATCACGGAATTGCCATCAACAATCGTTGGCGCGAAAAAATCGCGCTCCAGCCCAAGATGCAGGGCAATGGCCTCAAGCACGCGCGCGCCAGCGGTTTCGAACGCGGCGTAGAGTTCGCTGAATGTCGCCTCGAAACCGTCAATCTCTTCAGGCCAGACATTGGGTGCCATAATGTCAGCCAACGCGTGGCCTTCGGGCAGGCTGCGCCCGACATGCCAGAATTCCTTGAGATCGAAGATTTCGGCGTCCTTGGCCTTCTCGGTCCCGAACGGAGTGTAGCCGCGTGCGCCTCCACCCCCGGAAATGGCATAGGCTTTCTTGACGTCCTCGGGCAGCGCGAAGAACGCCTTTGACGTCGCCTCGGCGCGATCGATCAGCTCTTGCGGGATGCCGTGATCGCGGATCACCGCGAACCCGTTCTCCGCAAAGCTGCGGCCAAGTTCATCGGCGATGTCTTCAAGCGGCTGCGCGATACTGACGCTGGCGATATTGACGGTGTGTGTGTTCACGGGATGCGCGGAGCCTTGTTCAGGGTCGGATAGATTAGCTTTGCCAGTGTAAGAGCCCTGACGCTGCGTGCCAAGATGCTCCCATGATGGCCGTTCGCGCCTCAGACGGTCAGAAACAGGCTCGCCAGCGACGCGCTCATCAGATTGGCCAGCGCGCCCGCCACCAGCGCGCGCAGCCCCAGCCGTGCGACCGTTGATCGCTGCGAAGGGGCGAGGCTGCCGATCACCGCCATCTGGATCGCGATCGAAGACAGGTTCGCAAACCCGCACAAGGCGTAGATCACCACTGCACGGTTGCGCTCTGACAAGGCGTCCGCCGCTTCGATCAATTGCAGGAAAGCGACCACCTCGTTGGTGATGATCTTGGTCCCGAACACGCCGCCTGCCACCTGCGCTTCGGCCCAGGGCAGGCCCAGCAGCCACATGATCGGAGCGATGACATAACCCGCCAATTGCTGAAAGGTGAGGTCCGGATATCCGAACCAGCCACCAATCCCGCCAACCAGCCCGTTTGCCAGCGCAACGAGCGAGACGAAGGCTAGCACCATCGCACCCACTGCCACCGCAAGCCGAACGCCAGTCATAGCGCCCTGCCCCGCGGCCTCGATAATGTTCGCAGGCTTCACGCCCTCTTCAAAACTATCGACCAGTTTCACCACTGGTTCTTTCGCCTCGCCTTCGTCCTTTTCGTCCGGCATCATGATTTTCGCCATCACAATGCCGCCCGGCGCGGACATAAAGGCCGCTGAGAGAAGGTAGGGCAGGTATTCCTTGCCGATAATGCTGGTGTAGAGCGCCAGGATCGTGCCCGCCGTCCCCGCCATCCCTACGCACATCAGCGTGAACAGACGCGAAGCCGGCAGATCGGCCAGATAGGGGCGCACGACAAGCGGGCTTTCCGACTGGCCGACAAAGATGTTCGCCGCCGCGCCCAAAGCTTCAACCTTGCTGACCCCCGTCACCCATTGGATTGCCCCGCCCAGCCACTGCACCAGCCGCTGCATGATGCCGAGGTAATAGAGGATCGAGACCAGCGAGGCGAAGAACACGATCACCGGCAGCGCACCTACGGCAAAGGTGTTGGCGAGCGGGTTATCCTCGCCGAACAGGAACTTGGTCCCTTCATTGCCGTAATCGAGCAGCGCCGAGACCGCATCGGACATGCCCTTGATCACGCCAATGCCAATCGAGGTGCGCAGAACGAACACAGCCATCACCGTCTGCAGCGCCAGAGCCGCGCCGACAATGCGCAGATTGATCTGCCGCTTGCCCGAAGACAGCGCGAAAGCGAGCGCAAGAATGGTGAGAATGCCGAGTACGCTGAACCCGGCGGACGCAAGATATTCGTTCACAGCGGCGATTTGATCCCAGAAAGAGCCCCGGTTTACCAGCGCACCGGAGCGCCGATCCCATTTATCCAAAGTGTTGGCACCCCGAAGCGACATGCGCAACCGCCAATGCCCGGGACCGGCTAAGCGCATGGCAAACGGGCTGCTGGCTGTGGAAAGGCGGGCGGCTTTCCTTTTGGCGCCCGCGCCATTACGCCTTTTGCGCGATGACTGAGACAGCCACCTTTCCCAGCGCGGCCAGCGCCGATCCCTCGTCACCTTTCCAGATCACCATACCGCTCGGGATGTTTGTCTACACGTTGCTGTATGGCGGGATGACTGTGCTGGCGGGCGTCCTCGCGTTCAAGCAGGTGCAGCTTTGGCCTACCAGCCTCGCGGTGGAATCGGGCATCTTCCCGTTCTTGATACTGGTCGTCATTTCCAGCACTCTGGCGCAGTTATACGGCCGATCAGCGGCGACACGGATTGTCTGGTGGGGTTTTTTGCCGCTTGGTCTCTCCGCGCTGCTGATGCAGCTCGTCCTGTCTTTGCCCGCGTCCTCGGAGATGCTTGCGCAGCGGCCAGAGGACCTTGCGGCGTTTGAACAGGTTCACCGGGCAACGTGGCGCGTGTGGCTGGCGGGCCCGGCGGCCTACATCACCTCGCTGCTGCTCAACATCTGGATTTTTGACCGATTGCGCGGCAGCGGCGATGCGACCACCATCGGCCTGATGGTGCGCGGCGCGACCGCTTCGGCGCTCAGCCAGGCGTTAGACTCTGTGATATTCGTGACGCTCGCCTTTTATGGCGAATTCGACATTACCGATCTGTTGATAGGCCAGGTCCTTGCCAAGGTGTCGCTCAGCGTTGTGCTCGTGCCCTTCCTCATCACTTTTGGCGTGCGCGCCGCCAAATGGCTCGACGCGCGGCCATCGCGCAGCGCTGATGCCTGACCGACATCTGGTAAAGCATGCGGGTAAAGTGGTGAGTCCTGCTGGGTTCGAACCAGCGACCTACTGATTAAAAGTCAGTTGCTCTACCAACTGAGCTAAGGACCCACGAGGTTGGCAAAAGGGCACCTCGGCAATCCGACCGGCCCTGCGATGGACAGCGCAGATAGGCAGCGAGGCGGCGGCGGTCAAGCGTCCTGTTGCGCAATCCGCCAATGCTCGACAATCTCGTCATTGCCTGGCGCCGCTTCGATCGCGCGGGTCAGCAGAGCGCGCGCTTCGACGCGGTTCTTGCCTTCCTGCCACAGCGCCCAGCCAAGCGTATCGAGGATCTGCGGGCTCTGGGGTGCGATCGCCAGGGCCCGGCGCGCCAAAGCAACGGCCTTTGCATGCTGGCCAAGTCTTGATTTGACCGCGGCCGCGTTGTTGAGCAGCACCGCATTGGCCCGGCCTGCTCCATCGACGAGCGGCGCGTAAATGGCGTCCGCCTTGGCCCAGTCGCCTGCGCGGATCGCCGCTCCCGCTTCGCGCAGTTCGGCTGCCAGAACCGGCGCTGACTGGCGCTGCGTGATCAGCGCACGGATCGCTGCGGGATCCCCCTCGCCTGTCGCGTCAGCGAGGCTCAGCGCAAGCGCGAGCGCGCCGCTATCGGCCTGCGGGTCGCGTAGGATCGGCTCGATCGTGCGCCAGGCATTGGCAAGTTCGCCTTGCTCAGCATAGGCCTCGGCAAGGATGCGGCGGGCAAGATAATCGTCGCTGGCCTGTTCAAGATAGGATTGCAGCGGCAGGATCGCAGCGCCGTACTGCCCGCGCGCGGCGTCAATGAAACCGCGCAGTCGGGCAAAACTGGGTTCGCTCGCGATGGCGGGTGGAACCGTCTCAATCAGCTCGAATGCACGATCAATATTGCCTGCATCATAGGCCATCTGTGCGGCAAAGAGCAGACCGATGGGATGGGGCTCGCCCGCGTCATTGGCCTTGTTGATCCAGTTGGCCGCCTCACCTTCCTTGCCGATGTCGCGTGCAATCGCGGCCATGGCAAGCATCGCGGTCTGATCGTTAGGTCGCGCTTTGAGCACGGCTTTGAAATGCTCGCTCGCTGCCTCCCCATCGCGGCGGGTCAGCGCCATTTGCCCCGCCAGCCTATGCGCATGAGCGACAACCGGCCGTCTTTCAAGAACCGGAGCCAGCCGGGCGCGAGCGGCGTCGGGCCGGGCCTGCGCGAACAAACGCTCGGCATCGATCGTCACGAGGCGGTGATCCTCGGGAAAACGCTCCAGCCCATGGTCAAGCTTGGCGTATGCCTTCTCGTAATCGCCTTTGGCCATCGCGAGGCCGATTGCAGCGGTGAATGCCAGCGGAACATCATAAGCAAGGGCGGCAACACTTGTTTCCGCAGCGCCGATATAATTCGCCATCAGATTGGCTTCGGCAAGCTTGGCCTTTGCGAGGCTGCTGGGTTGCGGGCGGTCCACTACGTTTTGAAACAGCATCACCGCGCGGTCCGCGTTGCCCATCGCCATGGCGATGTCGCCGGCGAGGATCTGGACCTCGACATCATCAGGACGCGTCTCCGAGGCGGCGGTGATGTGTTCTAGCGCGGTTCGGGGCTCGCCCTTCGCCATGGCAACCTGAGCCGCGGCAAAGGGATCTGCGGGCCTTTTGTCACACGCCGCCAGCGACACAAGGGCGAGCGGTGCGACCAGCAACAGGGCTGTGCGCAGCGGCGAGATAGTAAGCGGACGCATCATGGCACCGGGCATTAGCAGCCGGTGTTTAACACCGGGTTTGAACCGCTCGACGCTCGTGCATGCTGTCGAGAGGCTTTACAATTAACCACAATGCCGCGCGAACATTAACCATTGTCACCCACCCACACCCTGCGCCTTAAGCCTTCTGGCATGGGATTTGCTGCGCCAGTGTTTACCACCGTTGGTCACAATCGCGGGGGTACGCTCCTTTTAAGGAGCGATGGATTAGGGGAATGACGATGGCGAATTGGATGAAGACTGCGGCGATTGCGCTCGCCGCGTCGAGCATGGGTGCAGCGGCGCCCGCCTCTGCGACGATTTTTGAGTATACGATGAATGATGGTGACGTGCTCACCATCAACACCGCGAACGGGACGGGAAGCTGGAAAGGCAGTGATATCAACACCCAGTTCACCGGCGATTTCAGCGGCTTCAAGGGCGGCGCAAATCCAAGCTTCAAGTTCACGCTGACCTCGCTCACCGGCTATCGCGACATCAAGGGCGTCAGCTACACGCCGACCAATCAGAATGGTAACCGCACCCACCCGTTCATGCTGAAGACCAAGAACAAGCATAGCAAGGTGAACCTGTGGTCCTGGTGGGGCGATCCGGTCGTGTCGGGCGATTACATCCGCAAGATCAAGGGCTATAAGGTAACGTCGCCAGTGGATGTGGCGGCTCCTGGCGTGCTGGGCCTACTGGCTTTGGCGCTGATGGCGCTTGGCTTTGGCCGTGGCCGTCGCGGCAAGCTCGCGCTGGCCTAAACCAGCGCTTTCGACCACCGCCTTCGATACGCATCGACTGGGGCGCTCACCGCTTATGGGATTGAGCGCCCCTTTTGTTTTCGCGCCAGCCTGCTCGCCAATTGCGCAAGGGTGAGCCCGGTCACCGGATCGCGCCACGCCCCTGCAACTTCGCTGGCGGGGCCAAGGACGAAATCGCGATTGCGCATTTCGCGGTGCGGGATGGTGAGCGTGGGGCTGGCCCAGACTCCCTTGTCCCACAGGATGATATCGAGATCGAGAGCGCGCGCCCGCCAGCGTTGGCCCCGACGCTGCGCTCGGCCGCGGCCAAAGCGGCGCTCGATACGCTGAAACAGCGCCAGCAGATCGGGTGGCATCCAATCGCATTCAACCACCGCTGCGCTGTTCGCATAGCGCCGGTGCGATGGGCCAATTGGGGCGCTCTCAACCAGTGGTGCGATGGCGTGGAGGGTCAGCCCTTCGTCTTTGAGCGCCTCAAGCGCGGCGCCAAGCACACCGCGCGGGGGCCCAATGCCAGCGACGCGCATGTTCGACCCCAGGGCCACAAGATACAGCCCGCTCAAATATCCTCGGCAATCCGGCCATAAAGCTGCGGGCGGCGATCGCGGAAAAAGCCCATGCCTGCCCGGTGCTTGGCCGCGCGCGCCAGATCAAGCGTCGCGACCAGTGCGCCGTCTTCGCCAGCGCCAAACTCCGCGAGCAGATCGCCCCATTCATCGCTGATAAAAGAATGCCCGTAAAAGCTTTGCGCGGCTTTGGCCGGCCCCTCTTGACCGATCCGGTTGCTCGCCACCACCGGCATGCAATTGGAAACCGCGTGCCCAATCATCGCTCGTCGCCACATACGGCTGGTGTCGAGATCGGCGTCATAGGGTTCTGAGCCGATAGCTGTGGGATAAAGCAGTATTTCTGCGCCCTTCAAAGCCATCACCCGCGCGGACTCCGGATACCATTGATCCCAGCATATGCCGACGCCCACGCGCACGGGTGAGCCGTCGTCGCCCGGCACATCCCAGACCTTGAACCCATCATTTCCGGGGCGAAAATAGAACTTTTCCTCATAGCCCGGCCCATCGGGAATGTGGCTCTTGCGATAAGTGCCCATCACCTCGCCATCCGGACCGATCATGGCGATCGTGTTGTAATAATGATGGCCATCGCGCTCGAAAAAGCTGGTGGGGATCGTCACTTTGAGCCGCGCGGCGAGGTCCTGCATGGCGAGAACGCTGGGGTGCTCAGCGGTGGGCCGGGCAAGCGCGAACAGCGCCTCATCCTCAACGCGGCAGAAATAGGGGCCCGAGAACAGCTCAGGCGCAAGGACCAGTTTGGCCCCTCGATCAACCGCCTCTTCAATGAGCGCCGCGACCGCAGCGATATTCACTGCTTCATCTTCAGAGCCCAGCGCCAGCTGGAGGGCGGCAACAGTGATCTTCGTCATGCGCCGCCCGCTAGCGTCATTCGGGCTTCTTGAACAGCAGTGTCATGCGATCACTTTCGCCGATTTCGGCGTATCTCTCGCGATCCTCATCGCCGCGCGCGTAGCTGGGCGGCAGTGTCCAGACCCCGGCTTCATAATCAGCTGTGTCCTCGGGATTGGCGTTGATCTCGGACGCTTCGACCAGTTCAAAGCCTTTGCCTTCAAAGAATGCGATCAGTTCGTCCTGCTTGAGATAGCCCATGCTGCCATCGACATAATCAGCGGGTGCGTCGGCTTTCGCGCGGTGCTGAACAACGCCAAGCAGGCCGCCGGGCTTGAGCGCTGCAAACAGCGCCTCAGCCTCAGCATCGGCGATGCCCCAATTCTTCAGATTGTGCATCATCCGAATGACTAACGCACGGTCGACGGTGCCTTTGAGGTCATCGGGGATCGCATTGCCGAAATAGAACGGCAGCTTCTCCGCCGGAATACCA
>JBCBKF010000020.1:0-17629 GCA_038522255.1 Pseudomonadota bacterium | reverse complement strand
CATTGTGGCGCTGGTCCGCGCCTATTTCGATTTCGCTTCCAGCAATCGCAACGCCTGGATGGCCATATACGATCACCGGATTGACCGCTCGATTGAGATCCCAGCGGAAGACACCTGGGCCAGAGAAGCGCTCACAGGAATCATTGACCGCGAGGTGAGCCAGATGCTCACGTTCGAAAGCGGCAGTGAAGGACGACGCTTGGTGCGCTCCCTAATCGCTACGGTGCATGGGCACTGTGCCTTGTGGCTGACCGGAAGCTACGCCTTGATGGAAGAAGAGAATCCAGCGGAACAGGCCTGCGCGCGCGTCTTGGAAGTCCTGACCTGTCACGCGTCGTTCGATGCGGCATAATAATCTGGTTTGTTGCTAAGAGAATGTGCAAATTGTCTGGGGTGTCGACGCGTCTTTTTTCGCTCACGCCTGATTTTGGAGAACCGCGAATGACAAATCCAATCTTCGTGGGCAGCTAGGTAGGCAGTCAAGTCGAAGGGTATCGTCTTCCAACCCAAAACCTGGCCCGTACGACAATTCACCGTGTCACCTGTGAGCGGACGCAAGAGTCTTTCTCGTCGAAGTTATTGGCTTCGCTCGCAAGGACGATAAATGGAGCATTGTCCTATACGTCCGCGATCGGGCATAGGGTGAAGATCATGAAGTTCGCCTTTCCCGTTTTTTTGGCCCCTTCAGGCTCCTTGGACGAGGTGGGTTTTCGAGTTTTGGGCTGTGTAACCAATGTCTCCTACACGCCCTGCTCTCACACGCCGCGCAGGGGGGTATGATGAAGCTCTACGGCTACTTCCGAAGCTCGACCTCGTATCGCCTGCGGATCGCGCTGGAGCTGAAGGGGCTGGCCTTCGAAAACATTCCGGTAAACCTGCTCAAGACCGAGCAAAAGGGCGATGCATTCACGGCCCGCAATCCGTTTGGCTCTGTGCCGATGCTGGAGGCTGATGGCCGCGACCGCGCGCAATCCATGGCAATGCTCGAATGGCTGGACGAGGCCTATCCCGCCCCGCCCCTGCTGCCCGCCGATACCGAAGCGCGCTACACCGTGCGCGAGCTGACCTACGCCATTGCCACCGAACTTCACGCGCCGCTGAACCTGCCCGTGCTCAAATATCTGAAGTCTGAATACGGCAAGAGCCAGGACGAGATTGACCAATGGTATCGCCACTGGCTGGCGCGCACTCTGGAGCCGGTGGAGGCGCGCCTCGCGCAGCTTGAGACGGGCGATTTCCTGATGGACGCACCCGGCCTGTTCGAAGTCGTGCTGCTGCCCCAGGTCTACAATGCGCGCCGCTTTGCCTATGACTTCAGCGCTTCGCCGCGGATCGAGGCGATCGAGGCCGCGTGTCTTGCCCTGCCCCCCTTCCAGCGCGCGCATCCCGACAATCAAAACGACAATCCGCAAGGGAAAACACCATGAAACTGGCAACACTCAACGATGGCTCGCGCGATGGCAAACTGGTCGTTGTCTCCAAGGACCTGACCCGCTGCTGCGCGGCTGGATACATCGCGCCAACGATGCAGGCGGCCCTGGACGGCTGGGCGCGGATCGCCCCCGAACTTGAAGTGCTGGCGCGTGATGTCGAGAACGAAGCGGTCCCATGCGAGCGCTTTCACGAACGCCAGGCGCACTCGCCCCTGCCGCGAGCGTATCAATGGGCCGATGGCAGCGCCTATATCAACCATGTCGAGCTGGTGCGAAAAGCGCGCAATGCCGAGGTGCCGGAGAGCTTCTACTCCGATCCGCTGATGTATCAGGGCGGCTCTGACAGCTTCCTGCCGCCGCGCGCGGACATCCCGCTGGGGGACACCGCCTGGGGATGCGACATGGAGGGCGAGGTTGCGGTCGTGGTTGACGATGTGCCGATGGGCGTGAGCGTCGAGGATGCAGCAGGACACATCAAGCTGATCATGCTGGTAAATGATGTAAGCCTGCGCGGGCTGATCCCCGGCGAGCTCGCTAAGGGGTTCGGCTTCTTCCAGAGCAAGCCTGCGAGCGCCTTCTCTCCGGTTGCAGTGACGCCCGATGAGCTGGGCGATGCGTGGAAGAACAGCCTCGTCCACTTGCCGCTGATGGTCGACTATAACGGTGAACCGTTCGGCCGCGCCGAGGTCGGCGTAGACGCCACCTTCTCGATGGCGCAGCTCGTCGCGCACGCCGCGAAAACACGCCCGCTATGCGCGGGATCGATCATCGGAACAGGCACGATTAGCAATAAGGGCGCGGATGGCGGTCCGGGCAAGCCGGTGGCCGAAGGGGGCTTTGGCTATTCGTGCATCGCGGAAATCCGCATGATCGAGACCATAGCTGAGGGCGAGCCCAAGACCCGCTTCATGGCGCCAGGAGACACGGTGAAGATCGAGATGCGCGACGGCGACAATCACTCGATCTTCGGCAGCATCGAACAGACCGTGGTTGAAGCCTAGACGGCTCGCCCACCTGTGATGGCCCGGTCTGCCGCGCGCGCATCAAGCGCGTCGACAAAGCTGTGGTTCACATCGCGGTGCTCAGCCTCATCGGCGCGCACAGCGATAATGACGTCGCGCAGGCGCGCATTGGCGGGCAACTGCCAGTAATCGATGGCGATCTGCGGCGCCCGCACGTTCTCGTGCCGCCCCGCATCCACTTCGGCGAGGTAGCTGGTATAGCTGATCACCGCCTCTTCCTCGAAGTATCCCACCACACGGTGCGCGGTGCGCGGTGCAAGGAGATAGAGGAAGAAGTAGAAGTTGTAGAACACCATCTGCGTGATCGCGATCAGCAACCGCTCAAACCAGCTGGGCTGCGCGATCTCGATGAAGGTCATGAGGTGCATCCGCTCGTTCTCAGCCTCGTCGAGCAGCGTGCGAATCCAGCCTTCGTCATCGCGCATGGTGCGCAAGGCTTTGAGATGCTGCCACAGGCCGCCGACCATGCCGGGGACCGCCGCAACCGTCTCAAGCACCACGGCACGGTGGCCGTAACGCGTGGCGAAAAAGGTGTCGGCGACAAAACGCAGGGCTTTGACGAAAGCGAAGGCGACCTTGTCGCTGGCGTTTTGCGGGGGAACGTGGCTGTCGATGACAGCCTCGGCATTGACCTTGCGGACAAGCGGGCCCGCTTTCTGGCGCATATCGATGTGTTTCATGGGAACACCCAAAGTGCGCGTTGCCCCTTCTACTCGACCCCATGTCGAGCGCCCTGACAACGCCTCTCTCGGCACGCTGTACATAGCGATTCTTGCGTGAATTACTGCTGAATTGATAGCAAAGAATGTTCGATTTTATGCAACAACTAGAAGCCCAAGCTCTCAGCCACTGCAGAATTCACAATCCTGCCTGCGTGCACATTCAGCCCCGGAGCGAGATACGGATCATCCTCGCACGCCTTCAAGCCCTTGTTTGCAAGCGCCAATCCAAACGGCAGTGTCGCATTGTTCAGGGCGTAGCTCGACGTATGCGGGACAGCGCCCGGCATGTTGGCGACACAGTAATGGATGATGTCATCGACCAGATAGGTCGGGTCCTCATGCGTCGTCGGCTTGGAGGTCTCAAAGCAGCCGCCCTGATCAATTGCAACATCAACCAGCACTGCGCGGCGCTGCATCAGCCCCAGCATCTCGCGCGTCACCAGTTTGGGCGCGCTGGCACCAGGCACCAGCACCGCCCCGATCACCACATCCGCTTCGGCGATTGCGGTCTCAATCGTGCCCTGATTGGCGTAGAGAGTGGTGACGCGGCCGAGGAACATCTCATCGAGATAGCGCAGGCGCGGCAGCGAACGGTCAATGATCTTGACGATCGCGCCGAGCCCCACCGCCATGCGCGCCGCCTGCATGCCAACCACGCCGCCGCCGATTACCAATACGCGCGCAGGGTGCACTCCGGGCACTCCCCCCATTAACACGCCGCACCCGCCATTGGGCGCATGACTGGCAATCGCCGCCGCTTCAATTGAAAGCCGCCCGGCGACCTCGCTCATAGGTGCAAGCAGCGGCAGCGAGCCACCAGGCGCTGTCACCGTCTCATACGCAACCGCCGACACCCCGCTATCCATAAGACCGCGCGCCTGATCGGGATCGGGAGCGAGGTGGAGATAGGTGAAGAGGATCTGCCCTTCGCGCAATTGCACCCATTCTCCCGGTTGGGGCTCCTTGACCTTCACCACCATATCAGCGCGCCCAAAGACTTCCTCGGCCGTGTCAGCGATCTGCGCACCCACCGCCTCATAATCGGCATCGGTCTTGCTGATCCCAATCCCGGCATTGGTCTCGATAATCACCTCGTGCCCTGCAGCGACATATTCGCGTGCCGCCTCTGGGGTGAGGCCGATGCGGTATTCGTGGTTTTTGATCTCTTTGGGAACGCCGACCAGCATGATTCTCTCCTGCTCAGGGAAGCTCACTTAGCGCGTAAAGAAGGCGTAACAAAATTACAATCGCAACACATATGGTTGCAATTGGAATTCCGCTCTGTGAGGCCTATTGTTAATGCAACACACCGCTGGGGAGACAAACGATGACCGCATATCCTGACATCAAAATGCTGATCGGCGGTGATTGGATAGCCAAGGGTGCCGAAGGCGAAATGCCGGTCGTCAACCCCTCGACCGATAAGGCAATTGCGGCGTGTCCCAAGGTTTCCAAAAGCCAGCTTGAGGCCGCGCTGGCGGCGGCGGACAATGCGTTTCCCGGATGGGCGGCAACGCCGGGCGCAGAGCGTCATCGCATTATCCGCCGCGCCGCTGATCTCCTGCGCGAGCGCGCCGAGACGATCGCGCGTGTGGTGACGCTGGAAATGGGCAAGCCTCATGCACAGGCGCTGGGCGAGACAAAAAGCGCCGCGGATCTGATCGACTTTCTTGGCGAGGAGGCCAAGCGGCAGGGCGGACGATTGGTGCCGGTGCGCGCGGCGCATCTGCTTGAACAGCGCGTGACGTATGAACCGATCGGCCCAGCTGCGCTTTTCACGCCCTGGAATTTTCCGATCAATCTGCCCGCCAAGAAGCTGGCCGGCGCCCTGGCGGCAGGCTGTACTTGCATCCTGAAGCCCGCCGAGACCACCCCAGCCTCCGCACAATTGCTGGTCGAGTGCTTTGTCGAGGCAGGGGTGCCGTCGGGTGCGATCAACCTGGTCTATGGCGATCCGGCCATGATTTCAGAGCACCTCATCACCGCGCCCGCGATCCGCAAGGTCAGCTTCACCGGCTCCACCGCTGTGGGCAGGCAATTGGGTGCGCTTGCAGCGCAAGGTCTCAAGCGTTTCACCGCCGAACTGGGCGGGCATGCGCCGGTGGTGATCGGCGAGAGCGCGGACCTTGAGCGTACCGTGGCTGCGTGCGCGGCGACCAAGTTCCGCAATGCCGGGCAAGTTTGCGTGAGCCCCACGCGTTTCCTCGTCGCTCGCGGCATTTACGATCGCTTTGTCAGCGAATTCGCCGCGCGCGCCGAAGGTCTGAAGGTTGGCGATGCCAGCGCGGATGACAGCGTTGTCATGGGCCCGCTAGCGCATGCGGGCCGGGTGGCGGCCATGGAGGATCTGGTTGGCGCACTGGGCGGCGGCAAGGGCGAGATCGTGACGGGCGGTTCAGCCATTGCCGGGCCGGGCAATTTCTTTCAGCCCACCATCGTGGCCGCGCCCTCTGCGGATAGCCGCCTGATGACCGAGGAGCCATTTGGGCCAATTGCAGGCATTGTGCCGTATGACGATATCGAAGATGCCGTGAGCATCGCCAACTCGCTGCGATATGGGCTGGCGGCTTACGCCTTCACCGGATCGCTGGATGAAAGCCACTATCTGGGTAAAGCGCTCAAGGCGGGGATGGTTGCGATCAACCACTTCGCAGTGGGATCGCCGGAAACGCCGTTTGGCGGGATCGGGGACAGCGGGTTCGGATCGGAAAGCGGCGTCGAAGGCTATCTCGGCTACACCGAGACAAAGCTGGTCACCGTTGCCAAATCAGCGCCTTGACTAAAGGAAAGACGCCTAGCCCAGAAAGATGCGTTTAAGACGCCCCAAGAAAGTGCTGCGTTGTGGCATAGGGCGGATACGGCCGTATCGGGCCTGGCGAGAGAATTCATCGCCGAAACAGATGGTACGGCGCATAGCGTCCGGACCGCTCGAAATGAACGTTGGTTTTTCCACTGGCTGCGTCCCCGATTCGCATTTTGTTAGTGTGGCCAAACTAACACTTAACCTGTGGAAAACGAGTCAAAACTGCCGCAATGCAGCATTTTTCTGGCCGGATCGGTATTTTCCACTTCAAACATGCTGCGCGCCGGCTTCGCGAACCTCTTTGAGCGTTGGATAACCGTTAACCGCCATCAACAAGTCAGCTTCGGCGAGAATGGAATTGAGCACAAACGCTGCGCCCTGTGCACCGCCAAGCGCCAGACCGTAAGTATAAGGGCGCCCCACCCCGACTGCCGTCGCACCGAGCGCTAACGCCTTGACAGCGTCGGAGCCCGATCGAACCCCGCTGTCAAACAGCACCGGCGTATCGCCCGACGCCTTCACAACGTCTTCCAGCATATCAATTGTCGAGATGCCGCCATTGGCCTGTCGCCCGCCATGGTTTGAACAATAGACCGCGTCCGCTCCGCTATCGACCGCCCGGCGCGCGTCTTCGGGGTGACAAATGCCCTTGAGCACGATTGGCATCTTGGTGACCGACTTGAACCATTCCATGTCCTCCCAGGTCAGCACCTGCCCAAAGGTCGCCGCCCAGGTGAAGATTGCCGCTTTGGGGTCTTCCTCGGGAGGCTTCTCGAGCAGTGAGCGAAACACCGGATCGGTGAAGTAGTTCTGCAGCACTTTGCCGCGCAATTGCGGGAAGTTGGAGGCGTTGAGATCGCGCGGGCGCCAACCTGTCACCCAGGTATCCAGCGTCACCACTAGCGCCGAATAGCCCGCCGCCTCAGCGCGAGAAATCAGGCTCTCAGCAAGCTCCTTGTGCTTGGGCGTGTAGAGCTGAAAAAAGGCAGGGGTATCGCCGCAAGCCTCTTTCACATCCTCCAGCGGATCGTTCGCCAGCGTCGAGGCACAAAACGGCACCCCGGTCTCAGCCGAAGCGCGCGCGGCTGCCATGTCGCCGTGGCGGTCCTGCGAAGCTTCGCCGTTGAGGCCAATGGGCGCCATGAAAAGCGGGGTGGGATAAGTCTTGCCAAACAGCTCAATCGAGAGGTCGCGCTCGGTGCAATCGACCATCATGCGCGGGATCATCCCCCAATGGTGGAACGCGCTCGAATTGCTGTCCTGCGTATGTTCATCGCCACAGCCACCTGCAACGTAATTGGTGAGCATCGGGCCCAGCACCTCATGCGCGCGCTTTTCAAGGGTGGCAAAGTCGACCGGGAACTCAGGCAAAATCCCGTTCAGCCCTGCATTGTAGATCGCGTTCTGCATCCCGCCGAAATTCAATCCCGATGTCGTGGTCATGTCCCGCTCCCGAATTGCGCTTGACACCAAGAGTGGGCAAAGCGCGCGCCGGGGGCAAGCCCTTTTAGCTCAATCCAATGAGCCCTTCAGCTTACGAGGCGCTGGAGTTGGGGCCGAACTTTGAGAAACAGGACGTAGAGCCGCTCCAGAACACCAAGGACAAAGCGATTGCGGGCGATCTGGCCCAGCGGACGCAGGACGGGGATCGCGCGCCACATAGCGGCAAATGCCGCCGCGCCGGAGAGGACCTGACCGTCTTCCTGTGCATGAAAGCGCGCCAGCAACTCGCTTTGATCGATCGGGCATGAGGGGTCCGCGTCGTTCGAAATATCAACAAAATCAATCGCACCATCGCGATCAAGCCGCCTCATCAGCGCGATCTCTCTCAGGCACAGGGGGCACGCGCCATCGAACCATATTTTGACCTTGGACATGTCAAAGTTACGGGCCGCGCGCGCAAAAGGTTCCGCAACGCCGTTGGGCAGACAGAGCCCCCTCAGCGTTTGAGACGCCGCACATCTATTGAAGCGGGCGCAAAAGCTCGCTCGATCACCGCAATGGCCGCATCGATGCGGGCTGCCCCGCACATGAAAATATCAAGCGCGGCATAGTCTGTTTCGGGCCAAGTGTGGATCGAGATGTGGCTTTCCGCGAGCATCAAAACGCCCGTCACCCCCATGTGCGGGCCGAAGTGGTGAAAGTGCGCTTGCAGAACCGTCGCGCCCGCCTCGTCAGCCGCGGCGCGCATGACTGCTTCGAGATGGCCAGGTTCGTCCAATCGGCGCGCGCCGCGCACGTCAATCAGCGCGTGCGTTCCCACGGTGGTCAGGCTTGCATCAGTCATCGCCATAGGCCCTCCATTCGCTGGTAAACAATTGGACGAGCGCTTGATTGTCCAGCCGGTTCACGCCCGGCGCGCGCGCCTGCATATCCGTTGGAAATGCGCGCATTCGCTGCTCCTCTTTCGGCGTGAAATAGCGCAGACCCTGCGGCAAAGCGCCAAGTTCGCCCAGCGGAGCGCGAGAGGCGAGAGTGAAGCCCCAGTCGCCAAAGCTTGGCACATAGGTGTGATACGGCTGGATCGTGAAGCCCGCGGCAGACAGCGTTGCTCCGATCATTGCAAAGCTCTTGGTCGACACATAGGGCGCAGTGCTCTGCACGCACATCACCCCCGCCGGCATCAAAAGCGATCCAAGATTGCGGTAGAATTCATAGCTGTACAGACGCCCGATCGAGTAATTGGTGGGGTCAGGCAGGTCGACCAGGATGACATCAAATCGCCGCTTCGTCTCGCGCACCCAAACAAATGCATCGGCGTTGATCACCTCGACGCGCGCATCGCTGAAGGCATCGCGATGGAGCCGTTTCAGGACAGGGGCGGACTGGAAAAGATTGGTTATGGCCGGATCCAGATCAACCAGCGTCACCCGCCCGACCCGTTCTTCCCGCAACACTTCGCGCAATGCCAGGCCGTCGCCTCCTCCCAGTATCAAGACCCGCCGAGGGCTGGTCACGCGAGCGAGAGCGGGCCACACAAGGCTTTCGTGATAGCGGTACTCATCGCGGCTGGAAAACTGCAGATTGCCATCAAGAAACAGCCGGATATCCCCCTTGTTCTGAGTCAGGACGATCCGCTGATACGGGCTCGATTCAGCGTAGATAAGAGTGTCGTTATAGAGGCCCGCTTCCGACGCGCGCTGTAGCGCTTCCGACGCGATTGCTCCTATTACAAGCAGCAGCGCGACCGCGATCGCAGACAGGCGCTCGGTCCGCAAGGCGCGGTCGCGTCGCAAGCGAAAGACCAAAAGCAGCGCGACAAGAATGTTCACAAACCCGATCACGAACCCTGCCCGGATCAAACCGACAAAAGGGACCAGGACGAGCGGAAACAGCAGGGAAGCCGCCAGCGCACCGATGTAATCGTAGGTCAGCACGTTTGAGACGAGGTCTCCAAAAGTGAATTCGTCCTTTAAAATCCGGATGAGCAGCGGAATTTCGAGCCCAACCAGAAACCCGATCAGCAGAACCAGACCATACAGGATGGGCCGGAAATCTTCGACCAGAGGGAACAGCAGGAACAGCGCAGCGGCGGAAGTCCCCCCGATCAGCGCGATCAGGATCTCGATCCGAATAAACCAGGCAAGAAGCCGCCCTTCGATATAGCGTGAGAACCAGCTGCCGATGCCCATCGCAAAAAGGTAGGTGCCAATGACGGTTGAAAACTGCGTGACGCTGTCGCCCAGCAGATAGGTTGCGATCGTTCCGGCCAGCAACTCGTATATAAGGCCGCACGTCGCAACCACGAAGACCGAGACGAGCAGGATTAGCGAGAGGCCACGCGTCTCAACCTCGCCGTGTTTGGCGCCTGGGGCCCCTGCCCCCGCTGCCCCCGCTGCCGCAGCAGCGGACGCCGCATCAGCCATGGATGGCGGCGGCAATGATGATCGCAATCGAAAGCGAGCCAGCGCCCGCCAGTATAGCGACCGCAGTGTTGCGATTATCGATTATCTCAACCCGAAGCTTTGCCGGGGTCAGGATATCGACAATCACAAAGGTGATCAGGAATACGAAAATCCCGAGAAATGAATAGGCGAGGCTCGCCAGGAATGTGTCGAGTGTGAGCATAGCTCCCCCTGAAGGCGCTGGTGTGGATGCAAAAAGATGTGTCGGTGTCATTTGTGGGTAGGCCCCCCGCCGCGTGAATAAATGTTGCGCGCCTGCACACCGTCTCCGAACGGAGAATAACCGTACCAACTCGCCGTTGAGTGCAGGCCCAGGCAAAGGAGGCACCAGGCAAAAAAGACATTTTTCATCGCACGGCCTCCCGATCAATCGTCATCATCATAACCATCATTCCCGTCATAGCCGCTGACGCGCGCGCTTTCGAAACCCCACACGCGCGCTGCCATCCAGATTACCGGGGCAAACAGTGCCAGGAACAACAAAACGAGGTTTGAGTAGAACACGCCGTTCGAATACACCTCCACCGTGATCGGGCGCCCATAACCGGGAGTGTCCCAGGACAGCCCGCTGTTTTGGCGCGATTGGACCCGCTCCCTTGCGCCGGGAACTTCATCCTCCGGCAAAAGCACTTCTGCCGTCAGCCGATACGTGCCGGGGGGAACAGATGAAATCTTGACCGTGCCCTCGCGATCGTCCTCCCGCCAGTCGCTGCCGTAATAGTATTGGATCGGTTGGCTGGCGATGATCTCTTCATCGGTTGCGGTGTTGGTCAACGTGTATTCGAGATACATCCAATTGTTGTCGCCCGGCTCTCCGCGTGCAGTGATCGTAAAGGGGCGGGCGCGTCCGTTGACCGTGAAAGTGCCCAGCTCAAAGCTGCGCTCTAGGTTTGTGGGGTTTGCATTGAACGACGCCTGCTTCTGCTCGCCTTCAAAAGAGAGCAGAACCGAGAGCAACATGGCCACCACAAAGGCAATGCCGGCCACCAGCGCAAAATTGGTCGCATGTTCTGAATACGGATTTGGTTGGTGGGGTGATGGGGTTGATCCGGTTTGCGGATAGTGCCCGGTGTCCTCCACACCAAAGGCCTCAGCCACCACGCGCGAGCTCACAAATTCCTCGAGCGTCCAGTTGTATTCATCGCGGGTGATTTCGCAGGAGAGCACGAGGCCATTGCCGGCATAGGTGGTGGAGCGGACTTTATCACCGCGCTTCACTCGCCAGTAAAACTCGCCAATCGCCCGCTCCACCGTGCTGTCAGCGGGGTTGTAGATGCGGTTCAACCGCTTGCTCTCGTAGCGAATTCGATCATCGTTCGGGTCCGCAGGTTGTGAAAGTATCGGCGTGCCAATGCTCCATCCGCTTTCAGTGCGCACCAGCCAGCGATAGCCGCGATAGGGGTTAAACAGCAGGAATTCTTCCCACCGATCCCATCCATCGGTCTTTTCCATATTGCCGACACAGACCCATTCGACGCCATTAAGCACACCCATGGTGCCAAGCGGAATGAGAAGCGCCTTGGCCGCCTCGACATGCTCAACAAGCAGCTTTGCGCGATCTTCGGTAAGGTCAATCTCGCTGCCGCAATACTGGCAGACATGCGTGGTGGAATAACCGGCCGCGAACAATTCGATCGCTCCCCCGCAAGAGGGGCATTGCATCGCCTTGGTCGCAGCAACGGGGGCAGCAGAAACGTTCATTGCGCCGGCCCGAACTCCGGCGTTGACCAATGTTCAAACTGACGCAGACCCGAAGGCTCAAGGTCCTCCAGGCGATAATAGGCTCCGCGCCATAGGCTGTGGCCGTCCGCGTCGCGTTGATAGGTCACTGTCTTGCGGCCTTTGGTCCGAAGATCCACGCTTTCGCGCGCGTCCTCAGCGCCAATAATGTGGGGCAAGGACCCTTCCACCGCCACGCAGCGAACCGTCTTCATATCCGACACAAAATACACGACGCCGCCAATCCACACCTTATCGCCCATCGCCATGCGCTTGGCCGCAGCGACGCGCTCGAGATTGGCGATCTCGTCCGGCGTCCCTTCGATCTCGCGCATGACCATGTAAAGCCCGGATTCCTCGGCGACCCAGCGGGTTTCACCCTTCGAGAGTTGGAGGAGCCACTCATTCCAGAAACCGCGCTCAAACGCCCAGCGTTCACGCCCAACAATCTCGCCACGAACGCCATCGACGGTAAGCCGCGTCCCGATCTGGATCGGGCTGACATCGAAGGGCACCTGGCCTGCCTCGCCCACTTTGCTGAGTGCATCGCCCGCCTTGCTGAGCAGCGAATTGCAAAAGCCACAGGCCACCACCGGCAGGCCCGGCTCTCCGGTGCCGATCAGCGCCCCGCAATTCGGGCAATTTTGCTCCGCCAGCATCCCCTGATAGCCCCCAGAATGCGTGGTTAGAGGATCTTGGCGAGGAGTTGGGCTTTCTTCGCCTCGAACTCTTCCTGGCTGAGCGCCCCCGCCTTGTGCAGGGCGTGGAGCTTTTCAATAATCTTGATCGGGTCCTCGGCCGGAGTGGGGGGCGACGCGGCCGGTGTGGGTGCCGGAGCCGCACCCGCGACCCGGCCGGTCAGCCCGCCCTGCATCACCTGACCCAGCGCCATCGCTGCGGCTACACCCGCGCCTGCACCCGCAACGCCGCCAGACGCCGCCATCGCCTCGTCGAGCGAATCCGCCGCCTTGAAAGTGGCATAGTCCTGCAGGTTGCCGATCGCCCCCATCGACGCGCGATTGTCGATCGCCTCTTGCACCTTTTCGGGCAGCGACAGGCTTTCAACGAAAAGGGTTGGGATGACGATGCCCCATTGGTCGGTCGCGTTGTCGGCCGCCTGTTGCAGGCTTTCAGAAAGCGCGGCCTGGTCCGCCGCCATGTCAAGAAAGGGTGTCTTGCCTGATCCCAGCAGCGCTGCAAGGCTCGTCGCGATTATCGAGCGCATCTGCGCTTCCATGTCGCTGATCCACAGCTGATCAAGATTGGCAAAGGTGGTGTTATAGAATTGATCCACGCTGCCAAGGCGGAAGGAATAGGTGCCGAAGGCGCGGATGCGAACCGCTCCGAATTCCGGATCGCGCACGGTAATGGGCTGCGCGGTGCCCCATTTAAGGCCGGTAATCTCGCGCGTGGAGAAAAAGATCACGTCCGATTTGAACGGCGATTTGAAACCCTTGTCCCAGTTCTGCAGCGCGGTGATGACCGGCAGCGTCTCTGTGTGGAGCTCGTACATTCCCGGCTCGAAGTGGTCAGCCAGCATGCCATTGTTCAGAAAAACCGCCTGCTGGCCCTCGCGCACTGTCAACTGCGCGCCATACTGTATCTCGTTATCTTCCATCGGCACGCGCCAGGCGAGTTGCCCGGGACGCTCTTCCCATTCGATGATGTCGATAAACTGCTTGGAAAAGATACCCATGCTATCCCCCGTACTGGCCGCGTATACGACGCGATTATACGAGCGACATGTTAAGGGGAACTAAGGCTGCGTGCCAAGGGTTCAAAGATTACAATCCGCGTCATAGTCGCGTGTTTGTGGCAAGAGGACCGGCGCTGGGGCAGTTTGTCGCAGACTTATCGGCCGCACCATACGCAATGGATGCGCGCTTACGTTCGGCCGCCAAGGTTTGTGGCTTGCAAACTGAGCAACCAATCGCGCCAAAAGAATCCCATTCGCGCGCCGTTCTCCTCTTGATATTTGTCATATTCCCGGCATGACGGCGCACGTGGTAGGATGCCGACACCGATTTTTGGAGTTTTGCAAATGAACCTGGATTTCACCCCCGAAGAGCAGGCGTTTCGCGACGAAGTGCGCGCCTTTATCGAAGCAAACTATCCCGAGCATCTGAAAGACGCAGGGCTGCGCGAAGATCTGCCGCGCGAAGACTTCGTTGCCTGGCACAAAATCCTCGGCGAAAAGGGCTGGTCCGTTCCGGCATGGCCAAAGGAATATGGCGGCACCGACTGGACCCCCACGCAGCGCTATATCTGGTCCGAGGAAAACGCCCGCGTGAATGCGCTCATGCCGCTTCCCTTCGGCGTTTCGATGGTTGGGCCTGTCATCTATACCTTTGGTAACGAAGAGCAAAAAGCCCGGCACCTGCCCGGCATTCGCGATGGCAGCGTGTGGTGGTGCCAGGGTTATTCAGAGCCCGGCGCCGGTTCCGACCTTGCCAGCCTGAAAACCACCGCCGTGCGCGATGGCGATCACTACATCATCAATGGCCAGAAGACTTGGACCACGCTCGCGCAATATGCCGACTGGGGTTTCTTCCTGTGCCGCACCAACCCCGATGCGCCCAAGCCGCAGCAGGGCATCAGCTTCATCCTGATCGATATGAATACGCCAGGCGTCGAAGTGAAGCCGATCAAGCTGCTCGACGGCACGCATGAAGTGAACGAAACCTGGCTCACCGATGTGCGCGTTCCGGTTGAGAACCTGATCGGCGAGGAAAACATGGGCTGGACCTACGCCAAGTTCCTGCTCGCCCACGAACGCAGTGGCATTGCCGGTGTCGCGCGCTCCAAGCGCGGCGTTGAAAAGCTGCGTGAGATCGCAGCCGAAGAGCAGATTTACGGCGAGCCACTTATTGAAGACTTCGATTTCGCGCGCAAGGTCAGCCAGCTGGAAATCGATCTCGCCGCGCTGGAAATCACCGAGCTGCGCACCTTGGCCGGCGAACAGGCCGGCAAGGGCCCGGGTCCGGAAAGCTCGATCCTCAAGATCAAGGGCACCGAAATCCAGCAGCGCCTCACCGAACTGACGCTCGAAGCTGTCGGTAGCTATGGCACGCCCTATTACAAGAGCGTTGCGAACGATACCGGCTCCAACGAATTCGCCGTTGGCCCTGACTACGCCGAGCATTCAGCTGCGGCGTACTTCAACATGCGCAAAACCTCGATCTATGGCGGATCGAACGAGATCCAGCGCAACATCATCACGAAAATGATCCTCGGCCTTTAAAGGCCGGGGATCACCCCAAAAGAACACCACCCGGGAGGGACAGGACACGTGGATTTCAACTTCACCGAAGAACAGGACATGGTGCGCGACGGTCTTTCGCGCATGGTCCGCGAACAATACGCCTGGGAAGCGCGGATGGCCGCAATTGCCAGCGAAGAAGGCTGGCGCCCCGAAGTCTGGGCCCAGCTCGCCGAACTCGGCATTCTCGGCATGCCGTTCAGCGAAGAGGTCGGTGGCTTTGGCGGCGGCGCTGTTGATGCGATGGTTGTCATGGAAGAATTCGGCAAGGGCCTGGTTGTCGAGCCATTCGTTCCCACCGTTGTGTGTGCCGGCGGATTTCTAAAGCACGCAGGCACTGCGGCGCAGCAGGAAGAGCATCTTTCCGCGATCATCAGCGGCGAACGCGTCTTCGCCTTCGCCTATGCCGAACCCAAGGGCCGCTTCGATTATGCAGATATCGCCACCAGCGCCAAAAAGGATGGCGACGGATATGTCCTGAATGGCCACAAGGCCGTGGTGGTCGGCGCGCCCTGGGCCAGCCACCTGATCGTCACCGCACGCACCGGCGGAGAGCGCCGCGAAGCCGAAGGCGTAAGCGTCTTTGTCGTCGACAAAGCCCTCAACGGGATCACCACTCGCGACTACGAAACGGTCGATGGGCGACGCGCTTCTGAGGTCTACTTTGAAAACGTCGCGATCCCTGCGGACGCGCTGATCGGCGAAGAAGGGGCTGGACTGCCTCTGATAGAGCTTGTCACAGATGAAGCCATCGCCGCGCACTGCGCCGAAGCGTGCGGCGCAATGAAGGTCGCACATCAGCAAACGGTCGAATATTCGCGCCAGCGCAAGCAGTTCGGCGTTCCGATCGGATCGTTTCAGGTGCTTCAGCACCGCATGGTCGACATGTACACCGCCTATGAGACCTCGGTCTCGCTCACCTATCTGGCAACGCTCAAACTGGGTGAGGACGAGAAAGAGCGCAAGCGCACCGTTTCAGCTGCCAAGGTCGGCGTTGGCCAGGCCGCACGCCTGATCGGCCAGGAAGCGGTTCAGATCCACGGCGGCAACGGCGTGACCGATGAATACGCGATCGGACACTACTTCAAGCGTCTGACGGTCTTTGAAGGCGAATTCGGCAGTGTGGACCACCATATGAAACGGCATATTGCCCTTTCGTGAGGGGGCCTTTTTCTGAAGCTGCCCCCCCCTCGCCCGCCCGCCCGCCTGCGAGCATTGCCTGATCGGATGATAGGGCAAACCTGTTTCTTATCCGGCGCGCACCATGCGCCTCAAGCGAGCAGGCCGGCCTGGCTTGTCAAAGCTGACCACATCCGGGAGCGCCTGCATGGCTGATCTGCGCATCTTTTCCTACCTCCCCAATCCGCGGCTTTTCAAGGCGACCATTGCGGCGCGCTTTTCAGGCGCTGAGATCGAAATCCGCGGTGGTAAGCCGATGGAACTGGTCAACTGGTTGTGGGATTTTGACGCGCATGAACTGAGCGAGGCGGACAAAGGCGATTTTGCCCATTGCGCGCGTCAGGGCACGGTCGGCTTTGCCAACATCCCGCTCTACAAAAGTGATGCCTTTCTAAAAGCCCATCCGTTCGGCAATGTGCCAGCGGCTTTTTCCGGGGACGGCACGGTTGGGGTATTCGAATCCAACGCGATCATGCGCGCCGCTGCGCGCGCGGGCGATAGGTCCCACGGTCTTCTGGGCCGCGATCCGTTTGAACAATCTCGGGTGGACTCCTTTCTCGACAGATCGCTTGTCTACGCGCGCGATCTGCAGCGCTACCTCCTCGCCGGTGATAAAATGTCGCGCGTACTGCACGCGGAGATGGCCGCCGAGCTCACCGCGTTTGCCAGCGGCCTCGACCGCGCACTGCAAAGCTCGCGCTTCGTGGTCGGCGATGAGGTGACACTGGCTGATATCGGCTCTGTGTGTGATCTGTGCCAATTGACCTATGAAAAAGGGCACAAGGAGCGGTTTGCCGCACTGGACCTCGATTTCCTGCTGCCCAAACTTGCGCCTTATTCACATCTTGGAGCCTATCTCGGTCGGCTTGCCGACGATAAACGATTTGCCCAGGACCTTGGCCACTATTTTGAGACCATCCTGCCCGTATTCGAAGGGTAGAGCCGCCTGTTTGCAGCGCGGAGTTATCTTGGCGCAGCAACACCTCCCATCCCAATGTTTTTGCCATGGGGATGCGGGCCGCTTTCGGCTAACGCCTGAATGAACTAGACCCGTCAGCGCTAAGAGGACGATTGCATGACACAGTTCACAGCGGATCGGCTTTTGCTGTTTGGCGCGACGGGCGATCTGGCCCGGCGCAAATTGCTGCCTTCGCTGTGCGCGCTGGACGCTGATGATCTCTTGCCCGCCGATTTGCGCATCGTTGCGACAGCTCGCCGGACGCTTGATGATGAGGCCTATCGCGCGATGGCGCGGGCCGCGCTCGAAGAGCACTTGAACGAGGATCGCCGAACCCGGGTCGACCGGTTTGTGCAACGATTAAGCTATCAGCCGCTCGATGCGACCACCCTGGATGGGTTTCGCGAGCTGGCCGCCAAGGTGGGCACGCCGCAAAGTGGCCTCGCCATCTTTCTCTCCACTGCGCCCAGCCTGTTCGGGCCGACAATTGCGGGGCTGGAACACGCCGGTCTCACTGGTGAGAGCGTGCGCATCGGGCTCGAAAAGCCGCTCGGCACTGATCTTACGACCAGTTGCGCAATCAACGACGCCGTGGCTGTCGCATTTCCCGAAGAGCGTATTTTCCGGAT
>JBCBKF010000019.1:0-18037 GCA_038522255.1 Pseudomonadota bacterium | reverse complement strand
GTCGAGAGACCGCTTGGTTTCCCCGCTTCGACCGATCCCCTTAACCCCGCGGTCGGAGGCTGGGCGGTCGCTCGCATGAGGAGAGAAATGATGAAAGCTGTGACACTTGCCCTTGCCGCCGCGTCGTTTGGCGTCGTCGGTCTTGCTACGCCCGCAATGGCTGGCACCACCGAAAAACGGACTGAGACGGTCAACTATGCCGGTCTCGACCTGAACACGATTGAAGGCCAGAAACTGCTGGATCAGCGCGTTGAAATCGCCGCACGGCGCGTATGCGCGGTGAATGAAGCTGGCCGTGATGTGCGTCAGCGCCGCGAGGCGCGCGCCTGCCTGATCAAAGCGCGCAGCAGCGCCCGCCAGCAAGTCGCAGCGGTCATCGAAGACCAACGGCGCGGCGGCTGAACCGCGCTCAACACGTCGCGCTGCGGATAGCCCCTGCGGTGCGCAACTTGCGGCCTGGATGCACTTAGTCCCTGCGATCCAGGCCGCTCTTGTTTTCAGGCAATCATAGCGGTCGCGGCGCGATTGAGGCTGGGCTGGGCTCAGCCGGGGCTCATGGCTCAGAGCTTGGACCTGGGGATGGCGGCACCCTAACGCCCCGCCATCTTTTTCACTTTGGAAAGATAGGTGCGGCCAATCCTCAGCGCTTCGCCGTTCATCAATTCCGCCGACCACACGCCAAGGCCATCGTGGCGAAGCCCGCGAATATTGTCGCGCCGCAAGATCGTGGAACGGTGGATGCGAATGAACTTGTCAGGATCCAGCCGCGCCTCAAGCCCGGCAATCGTCTGCAGCAACAGATAAGTGCGCCCCGTTTCGCCCTGCTGCGCACCATCATCGCCCGGATTGCCGACATGCAAGCGGACATAGTCACGCTCAGCGTCAATGCGGTGGACCTCGCTCACGGCAATACGCAGCAGCTCTGAACGGTGCGGGACCCACAATTCATTGAGCCAGTCGCTCGATTCCGCGGCGCGCTCCCCGCGCCGGGCAATGGCGCGGGTGATTGCGCGCGACAGACGATCCGCCGAAACCGGTTTGAGGACATAGTCTACCGCTTCAAGGTCAAACGCTTCGACGGCAAAGTGATCATGCGCCGTCACAAAGATTACCGCGGGCGGCGCATCAAATTTGGCCAGTTCGCGCGCAACGCCCAGCCCATCGAGTTCAGGCATGGTCATATCCAGCAGGACCAAGTCCGGCTGAAGCTTCTCTGCCAGGCGCAGCGCCGCCGCACCATCGCTGGCGGTGCCGGCAACCCGGATCGTATCGAGTTCAGCGCAGATGACCTGCGTACGCTCAACCGCGAGCGGCTCATCGTCAACAATCAGAGTGCGCAGCTGGGTTTGTGGGGCGGTTTCGTTGGTGGCCATAAGTCTCGCTTGCCTATTCGCCCCTCGCTTCGCGCAGCGATTGGCGTGTCAAAGGAATACGCATTTCGGTGACATAGCCGTCTTCGTGGGGCGTGGCGCTCAACACGGCGTCCGGACCAAAGCGCGCCTCAAGCCGATCGCGCACATTGGCAAGGCCGATCCCGCATCCAGGCTGAACATTCTTGGGCACGCCCTTGGGCACACTCTTCGACAAGCCGGGGCCATCATCACTGACGCAAATCACCAGCCGGTCAAACTCCTCACGCGCCGCAACGGTGATGGTGACGGTGCGAGATACGGTCGAAACCGCGTATTTAACCGAGTTTTCGACCAGAGGTTGCAAGATCATGCCCGGTACACGCGCATCAGCTAGCTCCTCTGGCAGATCAAACACCGTCCGCAACCGATCCGGAAAGCGCACCGCCTCGATCTCGAGATATTGGCGCTGCAGGTCGAACTCATCGGCCAGGGCAACATCACTGGTGAGTTCATCAGCCAGGCTGTGGCGATAGAAGCGGCTGATCGACTGGATCATTTCCTCGGCGCGCTGCGGCTTGCCCGTCATCACCAGAGCGGACAGCGAATTGAGCGTGTTGAACAGGAAATGCGGGTTCACCTGATAGCGCAGCGAGCGCAGTTCGGCGGCCTTGGCAGCGCTGCGAAACTGCTCCTCGCGCCGCTGCGCAGCGCTGGCCTGATAGCCCGCGAGCAAGGCAAAGTAGAGCGATGCCCAGGCAAGCAGGAGAAAGTACCGCCCAAGCGCGATGTCGATGACCGTTCGCCATCGATCTGCAGAGGTTTGGGCAGGCTCGATCACGATGCTGCTCGACGCCTCGTCTGAACCAGAAGCCGCGCTGCCACTGCCAAGGGTCGCGGGCACATCGACCAGCAGATTGCCCGCTTCGTCACGGCGCAGGCTCAGATTGTTCTTCTGGGCGTAGATCTGCTCCCATTTGAGCTGCATGTCTTCAAAAACGATCTGATTGAGCTGTCCGATCGCCAAAGCGACAGGCAAGGCAAGTACGATGGCGGCGGAGATCTTGACCCACAGCGCTCGCGCATCAAACAGGCGCAGCAAAAACCACAGGACAACAGTAAGCCCAAGGCCCGCCAGAGTGACCAGTCCGCGCCGCCATGCAAGCTCCAACTGCATCTCAAAACCGGCGACATAGCTGCGCGTGGTGATGATGATGAAATAGGTCGCCCACAGGAGAACCATCGAGAACAGGACCGTGCGAAAAGGAACGCTCACCGTCCCTTGAGAGGCGCGTTCGAAATCGGTCAGCGGAGCTTTGACAGGTGGCATCATGATCTCCTGCGAAATAGCGCTTTAGGCCCGGATCCGCCAATCGCCCGAGTCAGCGCGTCATCGGACCAAGATGAACGTTGGTCGAACAAGGCCGCCCAAACGCCCGCCATCCGCCCGGTCAAGGCCACAGCCTGTCGATCAGGCCAAGGCGTCCGGCAAGCCTGCAACACCAGCGACCCGAGCCAGGTCTGACACGCGCCCCGCCATCAATCGCGCGGCCTGATCATCTCGCTTGGCACAATCCACTGCGCGAACTGCTCCTCGGTCACCAGGCCCAGTTCAAGACCCGCTTCCTTCAGCGTCGTTCCATCAGCGTGCGCCTTCTTGGCAATCTTGGCCGCGTTGTCATAGCCGATATGCGGGTTAAGCGCGGTAACCAGCATCAGGCTTTCGTTCATCAAAGTGTCGATGCGCGCGGTGTTGGCTTCGATTCCGGCAACGCATTTATCGGTAAAGCTCACCGCGCTGTCGGAAAGCAGGCGGATCGATTGCAGCACGGCATAGATCATCACCGGCTTGAAGACATTAAGCTCAAGGTGCCCGTGAGAGCCCGCGACGCTGACAGTGGTGTGATTGCCCATCACCTGCGCGCAAACCATGGTGAGTGCCTCGCACTGGGTCGGGTTCACCTTGCCGGGCATGATTGAGGAGCCGGGTTCGTTAGCGGGCAGAGCGATCTCACCCAGGCCCGAACGCGGTCCCGAGCCCAGCAGGCGAATATCGTTCGCAATCTTCATCGCCGAAACCGCAACTGAATTGAGCGCGCCGGACAGCTCCACCAGCGCATCATGCGCCGCGAGCGCTTCGAACTTGTTGGGAGCGGTCACAAAGGCATGGCCTGTCGCCTGCGCAACGTGAGCGGCGAATTTCTCGGCAAAGCCAGCCTTGGAATTGATCCCCGTGCCCACCGCAGTGCCGCCCTGCGCCAGTTCCAGCACACGGGGCAGCGCGTTTTCGAGCCGGGCGATGCCATATTCGACCATCTTGGCGTAGCCAGAGAATTCCTGTCCCAGCGTCAGCGGTGTCGCATCCTGCAGGTGTGTGCGCCCGATCTTGACGATATCGGCAAAGGCCCTCGCCTTGGCATCAAGCGCGGCACGCAGATGCTCGAGCGCGGGGATCAGCTGTTCGATCGTCTCGCTCGCTGCGGCGATGTGCATGGCGGTGGGGAAGGTGTCGTTCGAGCTTTGCCCCATATTGCACATGTCATTGGGGTGGACCGGTTCCTTGCCGCCATGCGCGCCGGTAAGGATCTGGTTCGCGCGGCTGGCAATCACTTCGTTGGCGTTCATGTTCGATTGCGTGCCCGACCCTGTCTGCCACACACTCAGCGGAAATTGCGCGGCCAGCGTACCGTCTATCACTTCGCCTGCTGCCTGGACGATCGCATCACCCAGCTTCGCATCGAGCACGCCGAGCTCGATATTGGCTCGGGCCGCGCTTTGTTTTTGAACGCCAAGCGCCTTTATCAGGGCAGCGGGCATGGTTTCCACGCCAATCGCAAAATTCGCGAGGCTGCGCTGTGTCTGAGCGCCCCAATGCGCATCCTTCGGGACCGCTACTTCGCCGAGCGAATCGCTCTCGATCCGAACTGTGCCCGTGGCGCCGAATATTTCGCCATTATTGATCATGTCGCTCATCGAAGATCCCTTTGCGCTGGTCGATTGCCGTGCCTGACTTTTGCGCGCTCCCATAGGCCGCGCCCGCCCTTATCGTCAAAGGCCTTGGCGCGGTCTGCGCATGAGTCTAGGACGAACCGGCTCCAAGCGTCTGGAAAACGGGAAGGGTTGACGCGCTGTATTAGCACCGCAATACAGCGTACACGAGGCACAGGACGGATCATAGAATGACGGGCACGGGCACCGCCGAAATGGCATCAGACACGCGACCAGCGCGAAAAGCGATGATTGACAGCCAGCTGCGCACCAGCGGCGTGAACGAGGAATTTGTCCTCGCCCGAATGCTGGCCGTGGCGCGCGAAAACTTCCTGCCCGAAGATAAGCGCGCCCTCGCCTATATTGATCGCAGTGTCAGGATCGAAGGCGGAGCGCTCGCCTCACCTTTATTTTATGGCAAGGTGCTGCTTGAAGCCGCGCCTGTGCGCGAGGATCGGGTCCTGATCGTTGAGGGCGGCACGGGCTACCTTGCCGCGCTCATGAAACCGCTGGTGGCGCATATCGACGCGATCAGCGCGCCGGCCGCAGCCGCAGAGGATTGTGCGGCGTCCGATTACTCCTTGATCTTGATTGATGGCGCGATCGAGCAATTGCCACCGGGGCTCGCCGCCTGCCTGGCGGATGGTGGGCGGATCGTCTCGGGCCTCTTGCTGCGCCAGGTGACGCGCCTTGCCTCCGGGCGCAAGATTGCCGGGCACGTATCGCTTCAGCCGCTCGAAGACATCGGGATCCCCGTGCTCCACGCGTTCAACGCGCCAAAAAAATGGACCTTTTCGTGAAATCAACTCCTCGCTCCTCCTGGCTGACCCTCGGGGCAGCGACCCTCGCTATCGCCGCATCCACGCCTGCCCAGGCCGACACGCTGCGCGATGCGCTGGCTTCGGCATACAACACCAACCCCACACTGGCCGGGGCACGCGCGGACCTTCGGGCGACAGACGAAGAGGTGCCGATCAACATCGCGGCCGGGACACCCACGCTCAACGCGACCGCCACACATATCGAATTCGTGCGTCAATCCGCCAACCAGTTTACGGCGCCCGATCGCAACCTCGGCGTCAACGGAGCGCTTAACGTCCCGATCTATTCAGGCGGCGCGGTGCGCAATGGTATTCGCGCGGCTGAAGAGCGGATCGAGGCAGGCCGCGCAACCTTGCGGGGAACCGAGAGTTCCATTTTCAGCCAGACGGTTGCCGCTTACATGGATGTGCTGCGCACCGAAGCGCTCGCTCGTCTCTCGCAAAACCAGGTCGAAGTGCTTAAGGTGAACCTCGAAGCCACAAATGACCGCTTCGAAATTGGCGATCTCACACGGACTGACGTGGCACAATCGCAATCGCGCCTCGCGGTGGCGCAGGGCGATTTCGAGACATCGCTCGCCAATCTTATCACTGCGCGTGAAACCTATCTACAGCTCGTCGGCAGAGCAGCATCCAATCTCGAAGCGCCGCCGCCGCTGCCCAATCTGCCCGAGACCGTGGGCGAGGCTGTGGTGACCGCGCTGGAAAACAATCCCGACGTTATCGCAGCACAGGAACGCGCGGAAGCGGCCGGTTTTGACACCAAAGTGGCAGGCTCAGGCCGCCTGCCAAGGCTCAGCGCCTTCGCCAATGTCGATTACAGCGATTTCTTCGGCACGCTGGGCGGCCCCGTGGCGCAAGACTTTCAGCAATCGGAAACCACCGCGAATATCGGCTTGCAACTGACGATTCCGATTTTCCAGGGAGGACTGACCGCTGCGCGTCAGCGTCAGGCGGGCGCGCGCGAAACCAGCGCCCTGGAAGCGGTGGTGGCAACGCGGCGCAGCGTCATCCAGCAAACCCGCGCCGCCTATGCCAGTTTCGTATCCTCACAAGCCGTGATCGATAGCTCGAAGATCGCGGTCGAATCCGCCGAAGTCAGCCTTGAAGGCGTGCGCGCCGAGAACTCGATCGGCAACCGCACGATCCTCGATGTGCTGAACGCCGAGCAGGAGTTGGTGCAGGCCAAGGCTCAGCTCGTCACGGCGAGGCGCAACGCCTATGTCGCTGGCTTCACGCTGCTGGCTGCGATGGGCCGCGCCGAAGCGCGTGACCTCAACCTTGATACTGGCGGTCCATTGTACGATCCTGTGGTTAACGCCGACCGGGTCCGCAACAAGCTGTGGGATTGGGACAAGGACCCCAAAGCGACCCCGAAATCGACTGATACCGTTGACAAACCCGCAGCTGACGCAATGATTGGGCCGCCTCTGATCATCGAGGATTGAGGCTACCGCTCTGATTCGGGGTGAGTATCAGGGTTAATGACTGGCTTGGTGAGTGCTCAGGGCATGGCGCAAGGTAACGAAGCATCGGTTGAAGAGATTCTTGAATCGATCAAGAAGGTTATCGCGCGCGACAATCGCGCCGAAGCGGCGCAAACACGTCGACGCGGCGCGCGACCCATCGAAGACGCCCAGCCGGAGAGCGCCGACAAGAGCGCCGATGAGGACGAGGTTCTCGATCTGTCGGAGATGCTCGCCGATGACGACTTTGACGAAAGCCCGCCGCAGGATGGCGATGAGGCAATTCCGGCACCGTTGCTGAATGAAGAAGTGCGGGGCGCCATGCAGGAAAACCTTGCCGCGCTCAGCATGCTGGCCGAGCCGGGTGCGAAACCGCAGATCGTGCGCTCGGGCGAGACCTCGCTGGAAGGGCTGACTCGCGAATTGCTGCGCCCGATGCTGGCTGAATGGCTCGACAAGAACCTGCCTGGCATGGTGGAGAAGATGGTGCAGGCGGAAATCGCCCGCATCGTGGGCAAGCGCGGCTAATCAACGGCGTCTCCCGTTGCGCAAATCGCTGGAAGTAAGCGCGCCGAAACGGTAGTCCAGCGGCATGATCATACGCACTTCAAAGCTCGTCTTGAGAGCGCTTGGCCTGGCTGCCGTTTCCGCCGCCCTTTCCACCGCCCCTGCGGCGGTACTGGCTGACAATCACTCAGAAGACGCTGCTGATGTCCCGGGTCTGGCTATCCCGGCGATGACGGCGCAAGACCTGATAGCCGCGCCGCGACTGGGCGCGTTAACGGTCAACACAGCAGGCCGATACGCCGTTTATTCGGTGACCAAGACCGACTCGCGAACCTATATCCGCACGCCGACCTATTACTGGCTCGATCTCGCCTCCGAAACGGCCAGACCGGCTGAGCTGGCGCTGGGCCTCGATGCCTTTGCGCTGGCGTTTGGCGCTGCCGATTATCTTTACTTTCTGAGCGACGAGCACACAGATCCCGGCGCCGATGAACGCATACGTTTGTGGCGGGTTGCCTTTGGCCCGGGCGGTCGCACTTCCGCTCCCGCACTGGTCGCCGATATTCCCGGCGTGGATATCGACGGTTTCCTCGTTGCGCCGACCGGCGACAAGGTCGCGCTGATGCGGGAGATGCCTCGAGATTGCGAAACTTTCTCCTGCATCGCGCGGGACACGGCCATCGGTGCAGGACGATTGTACGACGGCGATGGCGGGTTCTATCGCCATTGGGATCGCTGGGAGAAACCGGGGGAATTCAACCGTGTCTTCGTCTTCGATCTGGATGATGGTCAGGTCATCGGCACAGGCAGACCCATCGAAGGTGCAGACCCAGCCTCTGGCCTTACAGGGCATACGCCAACGATGCCGTTCGGCGGGCTGGAGGATCTCGCCTGGGCACCCGACGGCTCAGCGTTGTATTTCGTCGCGCGCGAAGCAGGCGCAGATGAGCCGGGTTCGACCGACCTCGATATTTACGTATCGGAACTGACTGGCGCCGCGCCAAGCGTTCTCACCGGCGCAAACATCGCACACGATTCCAGCCCCGCTCTCTCACCCGATGGCTCGATGCTGGCCTATCTCGCCATGGAGCGCCCCGGATACGAATCCGATCAGCTCGTGGTTCACCTGCGCGATCTCGACACAGGCGAGACACGCGCGCTTACCGCAGACACCGATCTTTCGTTCGGGTCGCTGACATGGAGCGCGAAGGGCGATTACCTCCTGGCAACCGCCGCCGATGTGCTCGACACGCCCGTATTCACAATCGATCCCGATAGCGGCGCTGTGACCAGGCTTGACCTGATCCCAGGCAGTGAAGCGCATATCGGCTCGGTGATGGCACTTGCGGGAGGTGGGTTGTTGTTTACGCGCGATTCAATCACGGCGCCCAGCGAACTCTACCTGTCGAGCGATCTGGGTCAGGCGCAGCCGCTGACCGATTTGGCGAACAGCGCAATGGCACAACTGGCGCAGACGGTCACCACCCGCTTTGGCTTTGCTGGCGCTGAGGGCGACACCGTCTGGGGCCAGATCACAAAGCTGGAGGATCAGGAGGGGCCGATCCCCGCCATCCTCTACATCCACGGCGGACCGCAAGGCTCGTTTCGGGATGGTTGGTCCTCACGCTGGAATCCCCGCGTGGTGGCGAGCCAGGGTTATGCGGTCATCTCCGTCGATTTCCACGGCAGCGCGGGATACGGTCAGGCGTTTATGGATTCGATCAATCAGGATTGGGGCGGGAAACCCCTGATTGATCTGCAAAAGGGGCTTGAAGCCGCGCTCGCGCTTGATCCGCAGATAGACGGCAGCAGGGCCTGCGCCATGGGCGCAAGCTATGGTGGCTACATGGTCAATTGGATCGCGGGAAACTGGCCCGAACGTTTCGATTGCCTGGTGCAACACGACGGCCTGTTTGATCTGCGCAGCTTCTATTACTCGACCGAGGAATTGTGGTTTCCGCGCTGGGATTTCGGCGGCTCCTATGCCGAGCGGAGCGAGGTTTACGAGCGCTGGAACCCGATCAATCACGTCGACGCCTGGCAGACCCCAATGCTCGTCATCACGGGCGAGAACGACTTCCGCGTCCCCTACACGCAAGGGCTGCAGAGTTTTACGGTCCTGCAAGAA
Organism: Pseudomonadota bacterium; assembly: GCA_038522255.1. Lineage (GTDB taxonomy): Bacteria > Pseudomonadota > Alphaproteobacteria > Sphingomonadales > Sphingomonadaceae > Erythrobacter. The sequence continues at coordinate 8,778 of JBCBKF010000019.1, read as the reverse complement.
CGCGGCATCCCCTCCCAATTGCTGGTCTTTCCAGACGAAAATCATTGGGTACTGGGCGCGGAGAACTCGCTGCAATGGCACAGCACCGTGTTCGCCTGGCTGGACCGGTGGCTGGGCGAGAAAGAGGCAAAGGAATGAGCGCGCCTTCGAATGACCACGAGACGCAGCGCGCGCTTGCCTCAGCGCGATATTCGCTCGCACAGAAATACGGGGACACTGCCAAGGGCAACGCGATCGAACGGCACATCTTTTTGTGCGCCATTTCGGAAAAGCAGAAATGTTGCTCGCGCACTCAGGGCGAGGCCGCCTGGTCGTTTCTCAAAAACCGTTTGAAGGAACTGGGGCTCGCTGGGCCCCGGCGCTCAGCGGACAGCGCCAAGGGCCCCGGAGGCGTGCAGCGTTCCAAGGCCGATTGCCTGCAAATGTGCGATGCGGGACCCATCGCGGTCGTTTGGCCAGAGGGGGTCTGGTATCATTCGTGCACGCCCGCCGCGCTCGAACGGATTGTCCAGGAACACCTGATCGGGGGCCAGCCGGTTGAAGACCTGCGCCTTTATCCCGATGCCAACCCCGCTGCGTCGGGCTAGTCCGCAACGCCTCTAGGTTTCGTCGTCGCGCTTGCCGAACAGCTCGTCGGCGCCGGGCAAACGGTTGTCGACCGCTTCGTCATGCCCTGTCCCATTTGACAGGAACACAAGGCCCATCAACCCGCCTCCAAGGCCCATGGTCATCGAAATGCCCAGCGACACAGCGATGAAAAAGTGGATTGAGACATCGGGGTAGAACACCCAAAGGGCGCTCACCGCGACGACAACTGTGATCAGCGTGACAGCGGCCAGCAGCTTCATGATCTGCCGAAACCGGCTCCAGGCATGGGCAGCGTTTTCCGGGTCATCAAGGGGGGACGGATTGACCATGGCTCCTTCCTTAGCGCGCGAAGGCGACTTGGCAAACGCACTCTATGCACTGGGGGATGCAACGGATTCGCCTTTTGGTGCGATAAATGGCACTCTTGTATCTGGGAGAAGGGAGTCGTGTGATGACCATTGCAAGCATAATTGCCAACCGATCCGCCGCTGACATCGTATCGTGCGAGGTTGATACGCCTGTGGCAGAGGTCGTATCGATCCTCGCCAAACAACGCATTGGGGCCTTGCCTGTCATGCGCGCTGGCGCTGTTGCCGGCATCGTTTCCGAGCGTGACATCATCTATCGCCTGGCGAGTATGGGCAGCGATTGCCTTGAAGGTCCGGTCGAAGCGATCATGACGTCGCCTGCCATCACTGTTGAGCCATCAACGACGGTGGACCAGGCCCTTGCACTGATGACCCGTCGGCGTTTCCGGCACTTTCCGGTGGTTGAAAACGGAGCGCTGAAAGCGTTTATCTCGATTGGGGATCTGGTGAAAACCCGCATAGATGAGGTCGAACACGAAGCCGAAGCGTTGCGCAGTTACATTCAAACCGCATGATATGGACACTTTGCCGCTCTCCTGATCTTGAGGTTCAGGGGCTGCGCGCTTACATTGTCTTCATGGCTGAAACGCTCACTCTCACCACTGCTGCTGCAAAACGCGTCGCCGTCATTGCACAAAAGCAGACCAAGCCCGCCATCCTCAGGCTGTCGGTTGAGGGGGGCGGGTGCTCCGGCTTTCAGTACAAGTTCGAAATGGCCGACGCACCGGAACACGAAGACAGCGTCAGCGAAACCGACGGCGTGCGGCTGGTGGTCGATCCGGTCAGCCTTGATCTGGTCGGAGGCAGCGTGGTCGATTACGTCGAATCGCTGGGCGGCGCCGCTTTCCGCGTCGAAAATCCCAATGCAGCAGCGGGCTGCGGCTGCGGGTCAAGCTTCGGCATTTGAATTAGACCCGCGCGCGGGATTGCGGCATGGATGTCCGCATGAAACTCGCAAGCTTCAACATCAACGGGATTAAGGCGCGTCTGCCCCGGCTCAAGGAATGGCTGGAGGAAACACGGCCGTCGATCGCCTGCCTGCAGGAAATCAAGAGCCAGGACGAAGGCTTCCCGGCAAACGAGTTCGATGCGCTCGGCTACCAGGCGATCTGGCACGGGCAAAAGGCCTTTAATGGCGTCGCGATCCTGGCTGATACGCAGGCGGACTACGCCATCACCGAGGTTCAGCGCGGCCTGGGTATCGATGGCCCCAAAGAGGGCGAGGGCGAACAGGCGCGCTATCTCGAAGTGGACGTGACGCTCGGCGGCACCCATGCGGCCCGGATCGTGGACATATACCTGCCCAACGGCAACCCGCAGCCCGGGCCCAAATTCGACTACAAGCTTGCCTGGATGGAAAAACTGCGCGCGCGCATGGCGGCGATCTGGGCGGAGGAAGTGCCGGCAGCGGTGCTGGGTGATTACAACGTCATTCCCCACGATGATGACACCTATTCTGTCAAAGCCATGGCGCAGGATGCCTTGATGCAGCCGGAGAGCCGTGCTGCTTATGCAAGATTGCTGGCCGATGGCTGGACCGATGCGGTGCGAACGCTCAATCCGCGCGGCGGGGTTTGGACATACTGGGATTATCAGGCGGGGGCGTGGCAGCGCGATCACGGGTTCCGGATCGATCACGCGCTGCTGTCGCCCGAACTGGCGGATCGCTTGATCGCGGTTGGCGTTGATCGCGATCACCGAGGTCGCGAAAAGGCGAGCGATCACGCCCCGGTCTGGGTCGAGATCGCCTGAAAAAGGACCCGCTCGTTGGCGGGCCCTTCATTCACTATCAACGGTAGAAGATGTGCGTGTCAATCTTTGCCGTGCGCTCTTTGCGGCGGCTCCACTTAGGCCGGACGTAAGAGGCGTGGAAATACACCGCGTCGGCGGCTTCGGATTCCCACAGTCCATCATGGGCGATTTTGGCGATCGCCTGAGCGCGTTGCCAGGCACCCGAAGACGTGCGGATGCGCGGCATGCGGCCGTTTTTCACGAAGGAGAATTGCGCCCGCTGGTAAACCACGCCGCAATAGCTCGCGGGCCAACGGGCATCTTCTGATCGATTGATGACAACTTGCGCCACCGCCAGCTGCCCTGCCAGCGGCTCACCGCGCGATTCAAAATAGACCGCGCCCGCAAGGCATTGCATTTGATCGCTCAGATCGCCCGGCTCAACCATGCTGACGAGCTCGCGCAGCGAGCGTGCGTCAGTAGCCACAGCGTCAAAGGGCTCGGCCTGTTCAAATATCTGTTCAACCGGGTTCGAGACAAAGCGGATAGATTGCTCGCTATCCGCAGCGTTCGGAACCACTTCAAAGCTGTCAACGCTCGCGCCATCGGTAGTCTCGCTTTCGACCGCGCTTGCGACGGTCTCTTCAGCCGCGCGGTCTTGAGCGAAAGCTTCGGCGCCATCGGCGTTGGGGAAGCTCATACTGATCGTGGCAACGATTGCGATCGCGCCAAAAGAGTAAGTCTGACGACTCATGTAATCACTGCTATTATGCGGTGGACAAGCTCCGACGCAGGTTTGGACCCGGAGGCGATTATTCGCTGGTTTTCAGTGGGTTCTCAAAGGCCTGCCGGCCGCCCCCCGTCTGCGTGCCAACCGGTCAGCCGAATTGCAAAACCGTTGGCCTCCGCACTGGAAGCAGCGACGCAATTAGTTTCAAAAGATACGAGATCAAGTTAATTCGGCAAAAGTGCGATGAAACGTTCTGCCTCGTCGATATCCACCTCGATGATCCAGATGTCGGGGTCCTGAGCGCGGCGCCGCGTCAGATAATCCGAAAACTCATCCGGTTTTTCAGTGTCTTGCTCCCTAGTTTGAACAAAAGAGCGTGTCCCGTCACGTTGAGGCATTCTTTCATAAAGCCGAACAGCCTTGCCGCGATACATGGTTACGATCAGGATCGATCCAGCGTCAGGCTCTCCCTTGGCCAGCACCATGGCAGACCCGCCATTGCTCTCCGCAAGACGCCGTAAACTGCCGACTTCAAGGTGCGCTGGCAATCGCATGACAGCTCCTGGAGGTAAGACGCTCAAAGAGCGCTAGGGCTGATCAGAATAGCCGGGCAGGCCGGAAAGCGCGATACGCGATCGCATGAAGGTGCCGGTTCCACGACCGATTTCTTCGCCTTCCTCGTCGATCAAGCGCGATTCCGCGACGAAGACCCGGCGCTTGCCGCTGACCCAGCGACCTTCGGCTATGACATCGCCCTCACGCAGAGGCTTTGTGAAATTCATGTTGAAGCTGGTCGTCAAAAGAAAGAAATCGGTCGAAAGCGTGTTGGCCGCGTAGAAGGCGGCATCGTCCAGCATCTTGAAGTAGATCGTGCCATGCGCCGCGCCCGCCGCATGAAAAACGTCTTCGGCCACCGTGAAGCGAAGGCGCGAGAGGCCTTGACCAGTGATTTCCAGTCGCGAAGCGAATTTCTGGTTGATCGGCGCGGATTGGTAAAGCCGTTCAAGCGCCCTGTGATGCGATGCTGCACCCTGCCTGTCCGCTCGCTTGTCCACGCCTGCGTCAGGATCAGGCGGCATCGCGCAGGAATTGATTGGTCAGCAAGGCAAACAGGGCTTCGGCATCGCGCGCATCCATCAGCGCTTGCAACATCGCCTCATCGCGCAGCAGACGCGAAATGGCGGCCAGCGCGTGGAGATGCGTAGCGCCCGCGTCTTCAGGCGACACGAGGCCGAAGACAAGCGTCACGGGCACGGCATCTGCCGCCTGGAAGTCGCACGCGCTATCCAGTTTGAGCAGGGCCAGCGTAGGGCGACTTACCGCGGTGCTGCGGCAATGCGGGATTGCGACGCCCTGGCCAAAACCGGTACTGCCCAGAGCCTCACGCTGTTCAAGACCTTCTAGAATATCGGATGCGCTCAGGCCGTAGACCTTGGCAAGCAGGTCCGAAAGGCGCTCCAGAACGTGGTCCTTTGAAATGGGGGGCCCTGCATTGGTGTCCGGATTGGCGACAGCGACCGCCTCTGGCCGCATTGCGATGTTAACATCCATGTGAAGTCAAAATCCCGTCTCTACGATATTGGAATCCAGCGCCGAAGGGGCAGGACCGCGGGCGGGGTGCGGTGCCGTTCCGTTCGTCTCTGGATCGGATCCATGCGCGCCAACAGGTCAGATCGGTGTCTGTTAGGGGTTGGCAGGACCCTCAGCGAGGCTCCACCCAGCCGATGGAGCCGTCTGGTCGGCGATAGACCATATTATGCCGCCCAGTTCCAGCGTTTTTGAAAAACAGCGCACTTGTATCCCTGAGATCAAGCATCATCACCGCGTCGGCCACAGTCCCGGTCGGAATGTCGATGCTGGTCTCAGCGATAACGGGCGGGGCATCGACCACCACTTCGGCTTCGTCTTCGTCCGCGGCGAAGACCGTGTATGCAGCCATCTCTTGCGCGCGCACCTGCGAAGCGCGTTCATGACGGTCTTTCAGGCGTCTTTTGTAGCGGCGCAATTGCTTTTCGATTTTGCCTGCCGCGTTGTCGAGAGCGACGTGAGCATCATGGGCCTCGCCTTGCGCTTTAAGAATTGTTCCCTGCGTCACATGCGTGACGATATCGCATCGGAAAGCACCTGCTGCTTTGCCAAACGTCACATGGCTGGACAGAGCCCGGTCAAAATATTTGTCGACAATCGCACCCAACCGATCAGACGCGTGCTCCTGTAAGGCAGCGCCGGTTTCCACCTGGTGGCCTGAAATCCGGATATCCATGGCTTCCTAAACCTCTCTAATCCATTGTGATCCACGCAAGCCGGCACGGGCGATCGGCGCGCATGCCGTCAGCGAGACCAGATCGCGTCCTCCAGCTCGCTCACAAACTGCGTGTGGCGCGCCAGCTCCTCAGCGCTCGCCGCGTGGGGTCGCGGTGGACGGTGACCCTTTTCTCTCGCCCGCTCGCCGGATGGAGACAGGATCGCGGCAGCAGAGATGGAGGTGGGAGACGGATCAGCGGCCAGTTCAAGACCGATCTGCCGCCCGCCAGTCAATTCGACATAGACCTGCGCCAAAAGTTCCGCATCGAGCAGCGCGCCATGCTTCACCCGGTGAGAGCGATCCACTCCGTAGCGCGTGCACAGCGCGTCGAGCGAATTCTTAGCTCCCGGGTGCTTCTTGCGGGCAATGGCGACCGTGTCGACCATCCGATCAAGGCTGATAGCGGCGCGGCCCAGGCGTTCGAGTTCGGCATTCAGAAATCCGAAGTCAAACCCGGCATTGTGCGCCACAAGGGGGGCATCGCCCAGAAACGCCAGCAATTCATCGACGCTGTGGGAAAAAAGCGGTTTTGTGGCCAGAAAGCTTGAGGAAAGACCGTGAACCGCCTCGGCCTCTGCCGGCATGTCGCGTTCAGGGTTGTAATAAGCGTGGAATGTGTTGCCGGTGCTAATGCGCCCGATCATTTCCACACATCCAATTTCCACCATCCGGTCCCCGCTTTTGGGGTCAAGGCCGGTTGTCTCGGTATCAAAAACGATTTCCCCCATCACAATCACTATCCGCGCATTACGGCCAAGGTGCAAGAGGGGGTTGGCACCGATCAAGAGCTAGCTTGCAGATGCACCCAACGCCTCGACCAGGGCGAATACCTGCGCGCGCGTATCGGCCAGCGTGGTTCCTGTATCGATAACGTGATCGGCGCGCGCCCGTTTTTCCGCATCCGGGGTTTGCAGACCGAGAATGTGCTCGAACTTCTCCACCGTCATGCCGGGCCTTGCGAGCACGCGCTCGCGCTGCGCATCAGCCGGGGCGGACACGACGACGATTGTGTCGACCTTTTCGTGACCACAACGCTCAAACAACAGGGGGATGTCGAAGACCAGGATCTTGGCCGATGCGTTATTGGCGAGGAACTGCGCGCGCCTTTCACCCACTGCCGGGTGCACAATCGCTTCTAGTTGAGCAAGTTTCTCCGCATCGCCAAAAACCAGCTGGCCGAGCGCATCGCGGTCCACGCCGGCCTCGTTGGTCGAGCCGGGGAAAGCCGCTTCGATAGCAGGGATCAGTTCGCCCCCCGGCCCCTGCATTGCGCGCACTTCAGCGTCGGCGTCGAAGACCGGCGCGCCGGCATCAGCGAACATCGAAGCGACGGTTGACTTGCCCATGCCGATTGAGCCTGTGAGGCCGATGATGATCGGGCGTTTCTGGGTGTCGGTCACGCCGTCAGCCTTTCTCGCAGTTCAGCATCGTGTTCGCGCGGCGCCATGACGCCAAAGAAAAGGTGGAACGCCTGCGCAGCCTGACCGATGAGCATCGAAAGGCCGTCAATCGTCGCAAACCCGGCGGCACGCGCATTTTTGAGGAAGGGTGTCTCGGCCGGGTCGGTCACAATGTCATAGGCAATGGCACCGGGCGGTGCATGGCTCCAGTCAAACACGAGCGGTGGCTGACCATTCATACCCAGCGGTGATGCATTAACCACCAGATCAAGGCACCCGTCGCGATCATCGAAGGCAAAATCGGTCGGCTTTGCGAAATGGTCAAGGGCGACCGCGTGATGCTCCCCTTGCGGAGCCAGTTCGTCCAGCATCGCACGAGCCTTGTCGCGGTTGCGCCCGGCGAGAACCAGTGTGAAGCCCTCATCATACAGCGCCGTCGCAATCGCGCGCGCCGCGCCGCCCGTACCCAGGATGCGCGCCATCCGGAAATAGTGCCGCTTGGAGAGCTCTTCGCGAAGGGGCTCTAGAAACCCGGCAGCATCGGTGTTTGTCCCGAATAGACCCATCTTGGTCGGATAGATCGTGTTCACGGCACCAATCCGCCGAGCAATCTCATCCATATCATCAAGATGAGGCATCACCGCCTGCTTGTGCGGCATCGTTACATTACAACCGCACCATGCCCGATCTGAACTGGCACACTCGAGAAACTCAGCCAATTGTTGGAGAAGCACCCGCTCAGCGCTGTAATCCGCTTCAATTCCCAGCTTTTCGAGCCAAAACCCATGAATGATGGGTGATTTGGACTGCGCTATAGGATCGCCAATCACCTGCGCATAGGGGCGAGATATCATGCGATTAGCACACCTTCGTCACGCAGTGCCTCAAGCAGCGGCAAGAGCGGCATGCCGAGAATGGTGAACTGATCACCTTCGATGCGCTCAAAGAGCTGGACACCCATGGCCTCGATCCGGAAGACACCTACGGTGAAGCTCACCTCGGGCCATTCGGCTTCGAGGTAGTGATCTATAAACGCGGCCGAAAGATCGCGGACATGCAGCACGGCTTTTGAAGGGGTGCTCCAAACACAGGTATCGCCGCGCACCAACGCCGCCGCGCTGTGTAACTCAAGCACCTTACCTGAGAAGAAGCGCAGATGGTCCGCAGCATTTTCGCGCGAGGTGGGTTTGTCAAAGCGCTCGCCCTCAACGACGATCAGAGAATCGCTCCCCAGCACCAATCGATCAGGATGCAGAGCGGCGAGCGCGGCAGCCTTGGCAACGCTCAAGGCTTCGGCGATTTCCGGCGCGCTGGCTCCGGCAAGCGCCGCTTCAATCGCGCGTTCATCGATGTCGGCTGGCAAAGCTTCGTATTCAACGCCCGCTGCATCGAGCATTGCGCGGCGCGAAGCGGATTTGGACGCGAGAATGAGGGGACGCTCGATCATATCGGTTTGCTGACCCCGTCCACCGGCTTGTCCCGCGGGCGGCGATCCTGGACCAATTGAATGATGGCAGCGGCGCTTTCCTCGATCGAACGGCGGGTCACATCGATGACCGGCCAGCCGTTATCGGCGAACATGCGTCGGGCAAACTGCAATTCGGCCTTCACCTGATCATTGTCGACATAGGAGGTTTCAGTCCCTTCGTTGAGCGA
>JBCBKF010000018.1:0-18057 GCA_038522255.1 Pseudomonadota bacterium | reverse complement strand
CGCGCCACCGGCGCGATGCGATCGAGGCGGTAGATTTCTGCATGGATCACCTCAAATCCGCGGCGCGCGCAATTCGGACGGCGGGACAACCAGCCGGGCTTTGCCAGAGGCAATTTTTTCACGGATTTGTTCGCTCATGGTTCTTCTCCTGCTGAAAGGAGAACTAGACCCAGCGCGCGCGGCGCTCCTTGATCTGGATCAAAGCACCGCTGAAAATTTGTGCCGGATCACATATCTCAAGTCCAGCGAGCGAGATCTGAATGGTCCTGATCGCGCGGTTCGATCCAGTGCCATTCGCCGTCCCGCAGTTCCTGCTTCCAGAACCACGCCGCGGATTTGAGGTGATCCATGCAGAAATCTACCGCCTCGATCGCATCGCGCCGGTGGCGCGCACCGGCAGCGACACAGACAATTTCCTGGCTTGGACGCATCACTCCCAGATTGTGCAGGAGCCCCAGCGAAAGCAGGTCAAACCGCGCATCAGCAGCGCAAGCAATATCCTGCATGCCGGGCAGAGTGAGCGGTTCGTAGTGCAGCAGTTCGAGCGCCTCGACCTTGTCGCCGCCGCGCACGCTGCCGATGAAAGATGCGAGCCCGCCCGGTGTGCCTGCGCCTTGCGCCACACGGGCGATAAATCCTCGCGTATCGAGGATGCCGCTTTCCAGCCTCACATCGATCAGCCGTGCAGGCACGCGCGCATCCCTAGCCGCCCGACACCGGCGGAAGCAGCGCGACTTCATCGCCATCTCTTGCGTTGAGCGCGGTCTTGTCGCCCAGCACCTTGCCTGCGCAGGCAACGTTGACCCGTTCTTCACCCAATTGCGCGGCGACCTCATCGCCCACAGCGGCGAGCAGGCCCTCCCAATTGAGCGGCGCTGCAACCTCGCGGGTCACCTCGCCGGCAATATCGCTCAAGGGCCCCAGAAACCGGATTGTCACAGCCATCGCGCTTACCCTCCCGTCATCGACATATGCCGCGGCAGATGCGGGGCCGCGCCGCGTTCGTCCATCCGGAAATGGTGTTTCTCCGGCTTGATCATCAGCGCGCGGGAAAGCGCCTCAGCCATCGCGATTTCGGGATTATCCGAGCGCAAGGCCGCGCGCAAATCCACCCGCTCCGCGCCGCCAAGGCAGGGGTAAAGCTGGCCGGTCGCGGTAACGCGTAGCCGATTGCAACCCTCGCAGAAATTGCCTGTATGGGGCGTGATGAGGCCAAGGCGACCGCCTGTCTCAGCGATATCCCAATAGCGCGCCGGGCCACCGCTGCTAACGTCGTTGGGAGTGAGCGTCCAACGCTGCTTGAGCCGCTCACGCACCGTATCGAGCCGCAGATACTGGTCGAGCCGTTCCTCTTCGACATCGCCCAGCGGCATAACCTCGATAAGTGTCACATCATGGTTCTGCCCGTGTGCCCAAGCGATCAGGTCTTCGATCTCGTCTTCGTTCACACCTTTTAGCGCGACCGCGTTGAGCTTGACCTTCAGCCCGGCCTCGCTCGCGGCGGCAATCCCACCCAGCACATCGGGCAAAGCGTCGCGCCGGGTCAGCGTTTCAAACTTTGCCGCATCCAGCGTGTCGAGCGAAATATTGACCCGCTCCACTCCGGCGCTGCGCAAGTCATCGGCGTAGCGCGCCAATTGCGTCGCATTAGTGGTGAGCGTGAGTTCTTTAAGGCCACCTCCCCCGCGCGAAACCAGATGGCGCCCCAGCGCGCGGAAAAGGTCGATAATGTCGCGCCGCACCAGTGGTTCGCCGCCAGTGATGCGAATCTTGGTCACTCCGCGCGCGATGAAGCCGGTGGATAGCTCGTAGAGTTCCTCAAGGCTGAGCACCTCTTTGCGCGGCAGGAAGGTCATGCGCTCGGGCATGCAATAGGTGCATCGAAGATCGCACCGGTCGGTGACGGACAGGCGCAGATAGGTGATGCGGCGCTGAAAGGCATCGACCAGACCAACGGGGTCGGTCTTGGGCAGGTCCAAGCGATCACGCTCGCGGCTGGCCTTAATCTCAGTCATGCGCCTGAACATAGTGGCCTGTGACGCCGGGCGCACCCCTCAAATATCGCAGCACCTGATCAAGCGCCTCGCCCTTCGCCCCCGCTGCGATGTTGAACCTTTTGGGAGCATAGGCGCGCGCCAGGTCACCTGCTACCGCGCGGCGCCACGCATCGTGTTCGGATGGTGCGGGCCCGAGGATGATCGTAAGTGACTCCGTGTCGGGATCGCCCAGAGCTGCCCTGGCCCGGACAAGCCATTCTTCAAAGAACGCTGCATGCGCTTCAAGCGGATTGCGGCTTTCGCAGCCCTTGTTCTTGGCCAGTTCGATGTGGCCTTCAACGCTCATGAATTGACCGGCCGCTCGCGATGCAGCGTGATGCCGATTTTCTCATCCGCCTCGGCGATGGCGAGCTTGACGATCTTCACCGTCACCGCCTGCACTCGCGCGTCCTGCACGAACAGCGTTTCGCAGATGTAATCGGCCACCGCTTCGATCAGCTTGAAGTGCACGCCCGGTGGCAGCCCTTTGGAAGCGGCGTGTTTCAAGTCCATGTAATTCTTGCTCGCATCAAGCGGCGTGTCCGGCTCGTAGCGATCAGCGACATCGTAGCGCGCCTGCACCGTAATGCGCAGCGGCTGGGGTTTGCCTGTCTCCTCGGAATAGATGCCGGTGAGCACATCCACTTCGAGATCGGCGACTTCGAGAATGAGAGAATCAGTCATATTCATTGTGGGCGCGCACTTAGCGCGGATTGCTCCAACGTGCGAAGATCGCTGTGGGCAAAAGCCTTGCGCCCTCTCCTTCCTCGCGAACCACCAGATCACCGTGCTCAATCACGCCAGGCAGATCGCGCAGCGCTTCGCCCAGCAGTCCGGCGATGGCGACGCTGCTCATGCGCACGGCGTAGACGGTGAGGAAGAGGAACCGGCTGTCGGCATCCAGCAGCCTGGCGCAATCAGCGACAAGGCCCGGCAAATGCTCTTCCAAACGCCAGGTTTCGTTCTTGGGCCCGCGCCCGAATTTTGGTGGGTCGAGGATGATCCCGTCATAGCGATTTTCGCGGCGCACCTCGCGCGCCGCAAACTTGGCCGCATCATCCACCAGCCAGCGGATGGAACGGTCCTCCATTCCAGAGAGCGCGGCATTGTCGCGGGCCTGGGCGACAGATTTTTTGGAGGCATCGACATGGGTCACCGGGCCGTATTCGCTGAGCGCGAGGCTGCCGAGCCCGGTATAGCCAAACAGGTTCATGGTATGAGCGTCGGTGCGCCCTGCCAGTTGCTCTCCCATCCACTCCCAAACGGGCGCCATATCGGGGAAGAATTGCAGGTGGCGAAACGGGGTTGGCTGCGCGCTGAACCTAACCGCATTCCAAGTGAGCGTCCAGTCCGCCGGGGGAGCGTCAGGCTCCATGACCCAGCGCCCGCCGCCATCTTCGTCCGATCCGGGAATGAACTCACCCGCTGCCGGCCAAGTGGGCAGGCGCGGCTGCCACAGGGCCTGGGGTTCTGGCCGGATAAAAGCGTGCTGGCCAAAGGCCTCGTATTTGCGCCCCGCCCCGCTGTCGAGTAGGCGGTACGCGTTCCACCCCGCGCATTCCATCAGGACAGGCTTGCGCCGCAGATCAGCCATCAGGCGACAGCGTTGCCCAGCCGACCCGCCGCGTTCTCCAGTACGAAATCGCGCGCGGCTTCGTAATCGCCCGAGATGGACGTGTAGCGCTCCTCGCGCCCGAACAGATCACCTACACGCGTCGGCAGAGCAGAGCGCACGCCCACCGCGCGCTCCACCGCGTCCCGAAACTTGGACGGATGCGCCGTGGCGAGCGTCACGATTGGCACCCCGCGCGCAATTGTTTCGTCCTGCGCTAAAGCGAGGCTAGCATGAAGGCCCACGCCTGTATGCGGATCGATGACCTGGCCTGCATTGCGGTGTGCCCATTGAATGGCGCGAGTTGTGTCGTGCGGATCGGCGCTGGCGCTGGTGAACTTCGCGGCGGCGTTTTCGCGCTGGCTGTTGGTGAGCTGCATCGCGCGCGAGCTTTCAAATCCGCGCATTTGCTCCGCCATCGCCGCGCCATCGCGCCCGCCGCAATCGAACAGCAGGCGTTCAAAATTGGAGCTGACCTGAATGTCCATCGAAGGCGTGTGTGTGGGCGTCACCTCGCCGGCGGAATAATCGCCGTCCTTCAATGCCCGGTGGAGAATATCGTTGATATTGGTCGCAACGATCAGGCGCTCTATCCGCAGACCCATCTGGCTTGCGACATAGCCGGCAAACACGTCACCGAAATTGCCTGTCGGCACGCTGTAGGCGGCGCCGCGCTCGGGCGCGCCCAATTGCAGCCCGGCGTAGAAGTAATAGACCACCTGCGCCATCAACCGCGCCCAGTTGATTGAGTTTACCGCGCCCAGATTGACGATGGTGTTCACGTCGGCATCGCCAAACATGCGTTTCACATGGCGCTGCGCATCGTCAAAACTGCCTTTGATCGCGAGGTTGTGGACGTTGGGCGCGCGCACCGTGGTCATCTGGCGGCGCTGGACTTCGCTCACACGGCCTTCGGGGTGGAGCATGAATATCTCGACCCGCTCGCGTCCGGCAACCGCGTTGATCGCCGCTGAGCCCGTATCTCCACTGGTTGCACCGACAATGGTGAGGCGCTGGTTGCGACGTTCCAGAAAGGTCTCAAACAGATGGCCCAACAATTGCAACGCCACATCCTTGAACGCCAGCGTGGGCCCGTGGAAGAGTTCCAGCAGCCAGTGCGTCTCATCCATCTGCACCAGCGGTGTCACCGCCTTGTGTCCGAAATCGCTGTAGACCGCGTGGCAGAGCGATTGCAGTTCTTCATCGCTGAGGCTGCCTGCGACAAACGGCTTCATCACGCGGGCGGCGAGTTCGTAATAGGGTAGCCCGCGCATCTCCGCGATCTCATCAGCGGTAAATCGCGGCCAGGACTGGGGCAGATAAAGGCCACCATCGCTGGCAAGGCCGGCCAGCGTCACGCCTTCAAAATCGAGCGTCGGCGCGCTCCCACGGGTCGAGGTATATTGCATATGCGAGATGGGGTTAGACGTGCGGCACGCTGGCGGCAAGATTGACGCTGCGTCAGGTGCGTCTTGCAACGCGCGATCGCAGCGCAAATCCGTAAATGACAATCGCGGTGAGGGCAAAAAAGAACCACTGGCCCGCATAGGCCCACGAACTGTTCTTGTATTCCTCAGGATCAGGTTGCGCGTTGGCGAGCAGGCCCGCTTTTGGCTCGTCGGTCACAATCATCGCGGGACGCTGGGGAGAGGCGGTGAACAAGCGTTCAAACATATCGCGCGGATCGGGCGCTTCCCTAGCCAAGCCCTCAACGCGCCCCCCCTGCCACTCGGCGACCGTACCCGGATCAACGGCAAGGCCAATCTGCACCATGAACTCCTCGTCGTTTGCCCTATTCCAGCAGGTCGCGATCTGGGTCCATCCGGTGCGACCATTGGCATCCCTCCCGCCCGACACGCGCACAGCGCGCACGTCATCGCAGGTCGCGCGCATCCTGCGGTATAGGTATTGCGTTTGACTGGCCCCACCGAAGGGATAGTCGATGGCCGGGAGATCGGGCCGCTCAATCATGGCCGCTTTCAGGCTGTCCTTTTCCTGCGCCCGGCCAATTTGCCAGACACCCAGCACAACCATGGTGGCCGCAGCTGCAAGGACTATGATCGTCGGGATTATCGGCAGTCGCTGGATCATGGCTTTGAATGGATCACGTCAAATCGACTGTAGACCCCTGCAGTCTTGAACAGCCGCAAACTATAAAGAACCGAACTCACGGTCAGCGGCACCCACAGCACAACGTGAACCCAGATCGGCGGGCGGACGAACTCATCCAAGGCAATCGCTGCAGTCACAAGGAGTGCCGCGACAAAAATGGTAAGCATACCTGCAAGCCGCCCCGACCATTCGAGTTCAGCGAGGCCCAGCGCGCATACGCGGCACTCACCCGCCACTTGAGCCGGAGCCTTGAACAGGGTGTGCGCGCCGCATTGCGGGCACGTACCGAAAAGGGCAGCCTGGAAAAGACCGGGCTGCCCTTTCGTTTCATCGGGAGCATTGCCCCCTGCCATCAGTGGACGGGCGCGCCCCAACCACCCCACACATAGATGGCCACGAACAGGAACAGCCAGACGACGTCGACGAAGTGCCAATACCAGGCCGCTGCTTCAAAGCCGAAATGCTGGCGCGACGTGAAGTGGCCGATATAGGCGCGGTAGAGGCACACGATCAGGAAGATCGTGCCGACCAGGACGTGGAAACCGTGAAAACCGGTCGCCATGTAAAACGCCGAGCTGAAGGTGTTGCCGCCAAATGCGAACGGCGCGACGCTGTATTCGTAGGCCTGGATGAAGCTGAACAGCACGCCCAGCACGATCGTCGCCCACAGGCCCTTCTTGAGCCCATCGCGATCGCCATGGATCAGCGCGTGGTGCGCCCAGGTAACGGTCGTACCCGAGCACAGCAGAATAATCGTATTGAGAAGCGGCAGCGCAAACGGATCGAGCACTTCCATCCCCTTGGGGACGCGCTCACCCAGTTCGGTTACGCCCTGTGTGAGGAACAGGTTTGTCGTCTCATCCCCGCCATCGCCATGGTAGAATTCCAGCGGCGCCGGGAAGAGCGAGAAGTCAAAGAACGCCCAGAACCAGCCAACGAAAAACATGACCTCCGAGGCGATGAACAAGATCATGCCATAACGCATGTGGAGCTGCACGATCGGCGTGTGATCCCCGCGCTGCGCTTCGATCACGATGTTGCGGAACCAGAAAAAGAAGGTGGCAATAAGACCCGCAAGACCCGCCCACATGATGACAGGGCCAGCCACGCCGAACTGGTCCGGATAAAAATTCAGAACCATGCCGCTGGTGAAGGCCAAAGCCGAAAGCGAGCCGATAACCGGCCAGGGATCGGGGTCCAGAATGTGATAGTCGTGGTTTACTTGTCCGCCCATGATGCGTTTCCCGTCGCTGGTGAGTGGTTAATCTGCGCTGCGATCGCGGCCCATCGATACGGGCTCTTTCGCGCGGTGAAAAGTGTAACTGAGGGTGATCTGTTCAACATCAGCCATGAATTCATCTTCAAAGATTGCCGGATCGACGTAATAGACCACTGGCATCTGCACTTCCTCACCTGGTTCCAGGGTCTGCTCGGTAAAGCAGAAGCACTGGACTTTGTGGAAGTAGAGCCCCGCTTGGGCCGGCTCGACGTTGAACGTAGCGGTCCCGGTGATCGGATCGTCACCTTCATTGCGCGCGACATAAACGGCCATGTCGCGCTGTCCGATGGTCACCGTATCGGTCGGCTGCATCGGCCGAAAATCCCAAGGCACATCGATCGCAGTCGAGCCGTCAAAGCGGACTGAGATCGTCTTGCCGGTTGCCGCTGCGGCGGCGAGTGCCGCTTCGTTTTCGCTCGCGACCTGGGTGGTCCCGCCAAAACCGGTCACCTGACAAAACAGGCGGTAGAGCGGGACCGAGGCAAAGCCGAGACCCACCATCGCCGCGGCTAATGCCAGCGCCATCAGGCCGGTGCGCATGTTGCGACGTTGCATCTGAGGATCGATCGGTGCGCTGGCCATCACTGAGACCCCAGCCGGGCGATCGTGATAAGGTAGAACAAGACGACAAAGAACAGCAGCGCGCCAGCAACGACAAGGTTTCGCGATTTCTGACGGCGCTTGAATTCGGCTTCTTCTTCGGGCGTCATGCGAAAACGCCTCCGGACAACAGGCCAGGACCGATCAGGCCCTGCGCTTCAAGCACGCGGTCGGCCACAAGCGCGGCGAACAGGACGAAGAGATAGACAATGCTGAATTTGAACAGCCGTTTCTCCTGCGCCATCGGATCGCCTTCACCCATCACGGCATTGCGCCGCACAACCGGAGCGGCAAGCGCGATGAAGAGCAGCGACAATGCGACCGCGACAGTGCCGTAAACCCAGCTGGTCCCGCCGATCAGCCACGGCGCGATCGCGAGCGGCGTGAGCATGAGGGTGTAGATCCAGATGTGGTTGCGCGTCACCCGCTCTCCCGCGACAACGGGCAGCATGGGAATGCCGACCTTGGCGTAATCGGTCTTCACAAACAGCGCGAGCGCCCAGAAATGCGGCGGCGTCCAGAAAAAAATGATCGCAAACAGCAGCACTGGCATCGCGGTAATTTCGCCCGTGACCGCGACCCAGCCGATCAGCGGCGGGAACGCGCCCGCGCCGCCGCCGATGACGATGTTCTGCGGGGTCATGGGTTTCAGCCACATCGTGTAGATGACGGCGTAATACAGGATTGCGGCCAGCAGCAAAGCGGCGGCCAGCCAGCCCACCGCAACGCCCATCACAAACAGCGATACACCCGATAGGAACATTCCGAAATCGCGGGCATCCTCGCGCCGCAAGCGGCCGGTGGGCAGCGGACGGTTTGCCGTGCGCTTCATGCCGGCATCGAGATCGGCTTCCCACCAATGGTTGAGCGCAGCGGACCCTCCGGCACCCATGGCAATCGCGAGCACGGCGGTAAAGCCCAGTACGGGATGGATCGTCCCGGGCGCCGCCAGCAGACCGCAGATCGCGGTGAAGATCACCAGGGTCATGACGCGCGGCTTGGTCAGCGTGAAGAAGTCACGCCAATCGGCTGGCAATGCAGCCGCGCGCACCGGCGCTCCACCCTCAAGCAGAGCGCGCGATGTGTCGTTTGGCGTGGTTGCGGTCATAATCGATCTAATCCGTCTTTCGAAAAGGAGCGCGCCTTTTCAGACGCGCTCCCCCTTATCTATCTTGGCCCTGACCCTTCGCTCTCAAAGCTTTGGATCAGCAGGACCGGCCTCAATCACTCAGCGGGCTGAGCACCGGCGGGCATGTGGTTGTGGTAATCGTGGTGGTCCTCGATCACCGGGAGCGTTTCGAACTGGTGGAACGGCGGCGGGCTGCTGAGCGTCCACTCGAGCGTCGTTGCGCCTTCACCCCAGGGGTTGTTGCCCGGCTGGCGTCCCGCGAACAGCGCATAGCCGATGTTCACGAAGAACGGGATGAGCGAGGCTGCGGTGATCCAGTATCCCAGCGTGCTAATCTCGTGCCAGAAAGTGAAGGCTTCGGCATAATCGGGATAGCGGCGGGGCATACCCTGCATGCCGAGGAAGTGCTGCGGGAAGAAGACCACGTTCACACCGATGAAGAACAACCAGAAGTGAATGTGGCTGAGCAGTTCGGAGTGCATCTTGCCGCTCATCTTCGGGAACCAGTAGTAGAACCCTGCAAACATCGAGAACACAGCGCCCATCGAGAGGACGTAGTGGAAGTGCGCCACCACGTAATAGGTGTCGTGCAGGTTATCGTCGATGCCGCCATTGGCGAGCACGACGCCCGTCACACCGCCCACGGTAAACAGGAAGATAAAGCCCAGCGCCCAGACCATCGGCGACTTGAATTGCAAGCTTCCGCCCCACATCGTCGCGATCCAGCTGAAGATCTTCACGCCGGTCGGAACAGCGATAACCATCGTCGCGGCGGTGAAATACATCTTTGTGTTCACGTCGAGGCCGACCGTGTACATGTGGTGCGCCCACACGATAAAGCCGACAACACCGATGGCAACCATCGCGTAGGCCATGCCGAGATAGCCGAACACAGGCTTGCGGCTGAAGGTCGCCACGATCTGGCTGATCATGCCAAAGCCCGGCAGGATCATGATGTAGACCTCGGGGTGACCAAAGAACCAGAACAGGTGCTGGTACAAAACCGGATCTCCGCCACCGGCAGGATCAAAAAAGGTCGTGCCAAAGTTGCGATCGGTCAGCAGCATGGTGATCGCTGCGGCCAGAACCGGCAGTGCGAGCAGCAGAAGAAAGGCGGTGACCAGCACCGACCATACAAACAGCGGCATCTTGTGCAGGGTCATCCCCGGCGCACGCATGTTAAAAATGGTAGTAATGAAGTTGGTCGCACCCAGGATCGATCCAGCACCCGCCAGGTGAAGCGAGAAGATCGCAAAGTCGACAGCCGGGCCAGGGGATCCCGTAGTTGAGAGCGGGGCATAGACCGTCCAGCCGACACCTGCACCCAGACCCGCGCCGCCCGGCACGAATAAAGAAAACAGGAGGCTGAGGAAGCCGGCCACGGTCAACCAGAACGAGACATTGTTCATCCGCGGGAAGGCCATGTCCGGCGCGCCGATCATCAAGGGCACAAACCAGTTACCAAAGCCGCCGATCATTGCCGGCATGACCATGAAGAAAACCATGATCAGCCCGTGCGCGGTGATGAAAACATTCCACATGTGGCCCGCAGCGGCAAGATCGCCTTCGGACGCGCCCGCCCACCAATAAAGATACTGGATGCCAGGCTCGGCCAGCTCGGCGCGCATAATGCCGGAGATGGCACCGCCCACGATCCCCGCGATGATCGCGAAGATCAGGTAGAGCGTGCCGATATCCTTGTGGTTGGTCGACATGAACCAACGAGCAAAAAAGCTCGGCGTGTGCTCCGCGTGCGCATGATCGTCGTGGTGCGCCTGGAAACCTTCAGCAGTTGTGGCCATGGTTCAGTTTATCCCAATTCGTTTCAATCAGTTCAAATTCGTTTTCAGTTCAGTCCGCGAGAGCGACTTCGGCTGTCGCAGCAGCCTCGGCTTCGCCGTCTGCAGCGGGCGCCTCTGCCACCGCATTACCGGGAAGCTCTCCGCCCTGTTCAAGCACCCATGCTTCGAATTCTTCCATCGGAAGAGCCTCGATCGCGATGGGCATGTAGCCATGAAGTGTACCGCACAACTCCGAGCATTGACCGTAATAGACGCCTGGCTCTTCGATAATGAGCAGCTTTTCGTTCAGGCGACCGGGGATCGCATCCTGCTTGAACCACAGCGACGGGATCGCAAAACCGTGGATCACATCAGCTCCGGTCGTCTGCATGCGAAGCGGAACACCAGCCGGCACGACCATACGGTTGTCAACCGCCAACTTGTTGGGTTCGCCTGCGGCGAGCGCGTCTGCCTCTTTCTTCATGTTGGAGACGACTTCGAAGCCGCCATGGTCGGGATATTCGTAACCCCAATACCACTGATAGCCGATTGCCTTGACGGTGATCGCGTCTTCGGGCGGCGTCTCATATTGCTGGGCGAGTAGCGAGATCGAAGGAACCGCAATCACCACAAGGATGAGGACCGGGAGGATCGTCCACACCACTTCAATGGCGGTGTTGTGGGTCGTTTTCGAGGGCACAGGGTTAGCGCCGCTGCGATAGCGCAGAATGACATACACCAAGAGGCCAAGGACAAGCAGGCTGATAAAGGTGATGATCGGCATCAGCACATAATCATGCATGCCCAAGGCGAAGGCCCCGGTCTCGGTGTACTGATCCTGAAAGGTCATGGACTTCAGCAGAGTACCCGGGCGGTCTTCTCGCGGATCGGTCGGCATACCCTTGTCAATCGTCGGCGCCATCGGCGTGTAGGCCGGCGCGGCAGGCGGCGCCGCTTCAACGGCCTGCGCAGCGTCTGCAGCCTGCGCACCGGTCGCCTCCTCCTGTGCCAGGGCAGCAGGCGCGAGGACCGCAGCCATCGCTGCCAAGAGCGCAAGAATAGTGACTTTCATTCGGCCGAGTGTGTAGCCCATGTTCCAGTGCCTAATATGCAATTTTGATCCCATATCTTTTTGACTTTGCCCCGCAGTTACGCAGGCAGACGACATAAAGATGACCCATCGACATCCCATGCCAATGTTGACCCACGCTTTAGCCGTGCTTGCCGATACCCTCAAGCGCTTCTAGAGAGAAAAATATGCAAGGCGCCATGTTACGAGCGCAATCTGGTGCTGCTTCCCACCACTTGACCGGGTCTTCCATTGCCATGATCGATACCTCAACGCCGTCGCTTTCCGTGGACGAAATGCTTGCGGAATTCCGCTCATCCGGCGCTTTATTGGAGGGGCATTTCAAGCTTTCCTCGGGCCGACATAGTGGACATTACCTGCAATGCGCGCGCGTGTTGATGAACCCTGCTCGAGCGGCGCGTCTCGCCAAGGCTGTTGTCGCGAACTTGCCTGCGGATGTTGTCAATCGGGTGGATGTCGTGGTCAGTCCGGCGATGGGCGGCATAATCATCGGCCACGAGGTCGCGCGGGTGCTGGACAAGGATGCGCTGTTTCTTGAGCGGCCCGAGGGCGTGTTTCATCTGCGACGAGGGTTTGCTCTTGAACCGGGCGCCAGGGTTCTGATGGTCGAAGATGTTGTGACGACTGGCCTCTCCAGCCGCGAAGCCATCGCGGCGGTCGCCGAAGAAGGCGGCGAGGTGATCGCCGAATGCGCGCTGATCGACCGCTCGCTCGGCGCCGTTGATCTGGGCGTGCCTTTCTACCCGCTGGCCGCCTTTGATTTCCCGACTTACGATGCCGACAACATCCCGGCCGAGCTCGCCGCCGTAGCTGTAACAAAGCCAGGTAGCCGGAAGGAATAACCCCGCATGACACGCCGCCTTACTGCCAGTCTCTCAGCCCTTTTGCTCGTCAGCGCGGGCGGCGCTGCCGCCGCACAGGAGACAGCGCCGGTTGCAATGACCGTGAGGGAGGCGCCGGATTTTGACGGGACCATTTCGACACCGGTAGACGCGCCCCGATCAGCGGCGCGTGCCGCAGTGGGCCAATCCATCGCCCAGTCCGCGCTAGCCGCCGGATTTTCTGGTGAAATCATGATCGACATGGGCGGGTTGCTGCTGATCAATGCGGTAAGCGATGATCTCGCCGCGCAAGGTTATGGCAAACTTGGCGGCAAAAACGTGCTGTGGCCCTATGCCTCGGTCACCAAACAGATTCTTGCGGCGAGGATCACCGAAGAGCTTGATGCCAACGGCCTCGATCTTGGCACTCCGATTTCCGAATTCGTACCGCAGATCAGCGGGGAAGCGCCCGTGCCTACCATGCGTCAGCTGCTCCAGCACCGCTCTGGTCTGCGCAACCCCAATGATACGCCCAATGCCGCCAATTCCTGGCCCGACTTTTACAACAGCCCGAGCAATAGCGGCCTCGAATGGTGCCTGAAGAAGCGTTCGGCTCCGCCGCAAAAGGGGTGGCGCTACAACAATTGCGATTACATCGTGCTTGGCGCTGCTTTCGATGAACTCAGCTTTGAGGCGGCGGATGTGATGCTCACCACCGCCTATTTCGGGCCGAAGAATGCCGCCACCAGGACAACACCGGTCATGCTCACCAGCGACACGATAGGCGAATACTACGCCATGTCCGCGCCAGAGAGCGAAACTATTCCCGCCTACGGCGCGTCGGGCGCGATGGGCGGCACCCTGTCCGATCTGGCCGTGCTCAACTGGAACCTCATGAAAGGATACGAAGCAGACCTTGCCGGTGGCGGAGCGCGAGCGGAGTTTTGGCAGGGGGTCCCCGCGCTGAGCTCAATGGCGCTTGGACAGTGGGTTTTCGACGTCGAACACCCATCGTGCAAGGCGCCAATCACAGTCGCCCAGCGCAAGGGTGAGATCGGCAAATACCGGCTTGAAAGCGTTATGCTCCCCGCACTCGGTCGCTCAATCGTGTTCGCAACGACCGATGTCGAATTCGAATTCGGAGAGATCTGGGCACGCCAGGGCGCTCTCTACGACGCCGTCGGTGCGCTTGCATGCGGAGACAAATCGTGACCCTGCCTCTGCGTCTTGGCGTCAACATCGATCACGTTGCCACCATCCGCAATGCGCGCGGCGGCGATCACCCGGACCCGGTTCGCGCAGCGCAGATCGTCGCAAGCGTTGGTGGTGACGGCATCACAGCCCATCTGCGCGAAGATCGCCGCCACATCCGCGATGAAGACCTGGTGCGCATCCAGGACGCGACCGATCTGCCCCTCAATCTTGAAATGGCCGCAACCGGCGAAATGCTCGACATCGCGCTGCGCCACACGCCGCACGCCGCCTGCATCGTTCCGGAAAAGCGCGAGGAGCGCACCACCGAAGGCGGGCTGGACGCAGCTGGCTTGCACAACACTCTGGTGCCGATTGTCGAACGGCTGCGCGAGGCGGGCATTCGCGTCTCGCTGTTTATCGAAGCCAATGAGCGCCAGCTTGACGCCGCTTTGCGCCTCGGCGCGCCCGTGGTGGAATTCCACACCGGAGAATACGCGCACGCCGTGCTCGATGAGGATCAGGGCAAGGTCGCGTCCGAACTGCGCCGGATCGCCGACATGGCTGCGCTGGCGGCCAAGAACGGGATCGAGCCGCATGCGGGCCACGGTCTCACCTTTGACAATGTCCAGCCGATCGCCGCCATCCCGCAAATCGCCGAGCTGAATATCGGGCATTATCTGATTGGCGAGGCGGTTTTCACCGGCCTTGAAGGAGCGATCCGCCGGATGCGCGAATTGATGGACGAGGCGCGGTGAACAAACCTGACACTCCGCCCGAACTGACCAAGGAGCAAACCCGCTGGGCGTTCGCGGCCTCTGCGCTGTTCCTGACCGCCATTGGCCTTTTGGGCTATGCGCTGGCTAAAGGCACGATTCTGCCATTCGCGATTGGCTGGGTGGTGTTGCAGATGTTTGGCTATGTCGGGGCCTTGCGTTTTGCCCATGGCGATCTTGCGCACCCGCTGTTCAAAAGCCAGGTGATGCTGCACTTTATCGCGCTTGCGCTGCTGGTCGGACTGCTGGCGCGCGGGTGAAAAGGACACTGCCACGATGATCATCGGCCTGGGCTCAGACCTGTGCAATATTGATCGCATCGCCAATTCGCTTGAGCGGTTTGGCGAACGATTCGAAAATCGAGTCTTTACTGAGATCGAGCGCGCCAAAGCCCGCCGCCGACCCTTCACCATCGCTGGAACCTATGCCAAACGGTTCGCCGCCAAAGAGGCGTACAGCAAGGCGGTCGGCACAGGATTCAAGCGCGGCGTTTTCATGAAGGATATAGGCGTTATCAACGCACCCTCGGGCGCGCCAACTCTGGCTTTGAGCGGTGGAGCGGCCAAGCGGCTTGAAGAAATCACGCCACCGGGCCATGAGGCACATATTCATGTGACCCTAACCGACGATCATCCATGGGCTCAGGCCTTCGTCATTATCGAAGCGTTTCCCAAGCCCTGAAAACCGCCAGCAGCCAAGAAAAGAACCCGTTGAGCCAGTCAAAAAACCCTGCATCCGCACCGGATAACGACGCGTTTGCCTCACCCGATAACGAGGCTGCTGCCCCGAAGCCCGCAGCCGTTAGCGATGTCGACGCTGATGCCGATTTACAAGCCGATGCCAGTTCCAAAGCCAAAGAAGGCGAGGAACAAACCAGCGAGAAGGTCGATTGGCTTGCCGAAATCCGTGGCCTAGCGCTCATGTTGTTGGCGGTTCTCGCCTTTCACAGCATTGTTGCAAAGACATTCTACATCCCCTCGACCTCGATGATGCCGACACTGCATGTGGGCGATCGACTGGTCGTGAGCAAATACCCCTATGGCTGGTCCTGGGCCTCCGCGAGTTTCCATCTGCTCCCGCGCGGCGATTGGCGCCTCTTTGGAGCAACGCCTGAATACGGGGACATCGTAATCCCGGTCCATCCCATCCGCGATGAAGACTACATCAAGCGGGTCGTCGCATTGCCGGGGGACACAATCGAGGTGCGCGATGGCCGGATCATCCTGAACGGCACAATGATCAAGCGCGAGGTCGTGCCACCGGTGCGCATCCCGTTTGAGCCCGAACTGATCTGTCAGGGCCAGCCATGCCTTGCGAACCTGCGTCGCTACCGCGAGCGCGATCCTTCAGGCCAGGAGTTTTACGAGCCCCCGACCTATCGTGAAACGCTGCCCAATGGCGCCACATACCTGATCATCGATCACCGCGATCAGGGGCTCGACAATTATGGACCCGAACCGGTTCCTGAAGGCCACGTCTTTGTCATGGGCGACAATCGCGATGAAAGCGCCGACAGCCGCGCGCGAGCCGAGGAACGTGGCCTTGGCGGGCCGATACCGTTGGAAAATGTTGGCGGCCGAGCAGAGTTCATCACCTTCAGCCTGAATGGTTCGACCACTTGGAACCCGGTGAGTTGGTTTACCAGCCTGCGCGGAGAGCGGGCCTGGACGACGCTTCGCCCCGCCATCTCCAAAACCGAAGCAAGCGCACAAGAGGACCGCTGAGGCGACTGCCAAAGTGCGCGGCGTCTGGGGACCAATCAAAGGGACAGGGTAGGCAGCCCATGGCAAAGAAATTTCTGTATTTTGTCGCCTTTTGCATCCTTCTGGTGCTGTTGGCCGGGATCGCTTTCCAGCTGTTTCGTGACGAGATTTTCAAGGCGACCTTCGTTCCGACAACCGAATTTGTCGCTCAGAAGCCGCTTCAGGACAACGCGTATGATGATCCTGCTTTGTGGCTTTCGCGCCCGGGCATGGGGATCAGCGATCCGGCGCGCTGGCAGCCCGCCTATGCGCCAACCGCACAAGGCACTCCGGGAGAAGGCACTACAGGAGAGGGCACTCCTGGAAAAGGAGAGGCAGAGGACGGCGAGAGCCGTGCCCAGCCGCAGGCCTCCCCCGGGATGGCGCCCGACGCGCGTAATTTCGCGGTCTTCTTTATCCACCCCACCAGCTATCTGAGCCGCGAGGGCTGGAACGCGGCAGTCGAACCTGAAGGCAAGACCGACGCGGATAACCTTGCGCGGACCTATGTGCGCGGCATGGCCAGCCCCTTTAACGCAGCCTCGCAAATCTGGGCGCCCCGCTATCGCCAGGCGACAATGGGCGCGTTCATGACCGATCAACCCGAGGCGCAGGAGGCTATCGACGCCGCCTATGCTGACGTCTTGCTAGCCTATCGGTATTTCCTCGAAACGCTCGATGATGACACGCCTATCGTGATTGCAGGGCATAGCCAGGGCGCCTTGCATTTGCTGCGGCTGCTCAGAGAGGAAGTGATGCCCGGCCCGGTGGCCAATCGCCTGATCGCGGCTTACGCAGTCGGCTGGCCTGTTTCGGTCGAGCACGACTTGCCCGAAATGGGCCTTCCCGCCTGCGCCACGGCTGCGCAAACGGGATGCCTTATCTCCTGGTCAAGCTTTGCCGAACCGGCAGACCCTTCGGATGTTCTGGAGACATACTCAGCCTCGACCGGATTTGACGGAGAGCCTCGCGGCGACAGCAAGATCGTGTGTTCAAATCCGCTGACGGGAACTTTTGGAGCAAGCGCTCCGGCCAGCGCCAATCTGGGCACCCTGGTGCCCGATGAAACACTGTCCAAGGGTCAGCTTGTGCCTGCGGCCGTGCCTGCGCGATGCGATGATCGCGGCATCCTGTTGATCGGTGACCCGCCCGAAATGGGGCCCTATGTGCTGCCGGGCAACAATTATCACGTCTATGACATCCCCCTGTTCTGGGCCAACACACAGGCCGATGTCGCCCGGCGCGCAAACGCGATGACGCTCGCCACGCAATCAGCGCAACCGGACCCTGCATCCTGATCACCGACAACGCACTCGACTTTGCGCAAGCCCTGCCTGACGGCGGCGTGTTGCTGGGGCTGGACCTTGGCACGAAGACCATCGGCACCGCCCTGTGCGATGAGGGATGGCGCTTTGCGAGCCCGGCAAAAACTCTTGGCCGGGGAAAGTGGGGACGCGATAAGGATCGCCTCAAGGCCCTGATCGCGGAGCGTGACGTCGCTGGCCTGGTTCTGGGATTGCCGCGCAACATGGACGGCAGCGAAGGGCCGCGCGCGCAGGCGAGCCGCGCTTTTGCCCGCAATTGCAGCGATGCATTCGCCCTGCCCGTGCTGCTGTGGGATGAACGCTGGTCAACAAGCAGCGCGCAAGGGGCACTGATCGCGCAGGACGTCAGCCGAGCCAAACGGGCAGAGACGATAGACGCGCACGCCGCCGCAATCATCCTGCAAGGCGCGATTGATCGGTTGGCTGGCGGAGTGATCTAGAGAGCTGGCGAACGATCCCCATGTCTCGAAATCCCGGCCACCACACGGCTGTTGGAGCACGGCGCCTCGCGCCAGATGTTGAGGTTCAACCGGAAATTTTGGGATTGTAATGGCGCGCCAGGC